>JAQZAY010000049.1 GCA_029239415.1 Pseudomonas sp.
AGCAGCGCGCAGACCTATCTCTCGGCCAACTACGCCTTCTGAGCCACCTCCTGTCGAATCGGCCCTGCCCCGCGCCAGGCCGGTTCGCTGTATGCTGATTTGTTGCAAAAGGGCGGGGCCATCCGCCTTATAGAGGAGAGCTGCATGAAACTGCTGGTGGTCGAGGACGAGGCCTTGCTGCGCCATCATCTGTACAGCCGTCTGACCGAGAGCGGGCATGTGGTCCAGGCCGTGCCCAACGCCGAAGAAGCGCTGTACCAGGCAGACCAGTACAACCATGACCTGGCAGTGATCGACCTCGGCTTGCCGGGGATGAGCGGGCTGGACCTGATTCGCCAGTTGCGCTCGCAGGGCAAGGGCTTCCCCGTATTGATCCTGACGGCCCGCGGCAACTGGCAGGACAAGGTCGAGGGGCTTGCCGCCGGGGCCGACGACTATGTGGTCAAGCCGTTCCAGTTCGAAGAGCTCGAGGCCCGCCTCAATGCCCTGCTGCGCCGTTCCAGCGGTTTCATCCAGTCGACCATCGCCGCCGGTCCCCTGCTGCTCGACCTCAACCGCAAGCAGGCCATCTTCGATGAGCGCCCGCTGGCGTTGACCGCCTACGAATACCGCATCCTCGAATACCTGATGCGTCATCACCAGCAGGTGGTGGCCAAGGACCGCCTCATGGAGCAGCTCTATGCGGATGACGAAGAGCGCGATCCCAATGTCATCGAGGTGCTGGTCGGCCGCCTGCGGCGCAAGCTCGAGGGCGAGCAGGGCTTCAAGCCGATCGAGACGGTGAGGGGGCTGGGATACCTGTTCACCGGGCGCTGTCGATGATGCGTTCGCTGCGCCTGCGCCTGATGCTGGGGGCGGCGCTGCTGGCGCTGTTGTTCATGCTTGGCCTGTTGCCCGCGTTGCAGAAGGCCTTCAGCCTGGCGCTGCAGGAGTCCATCGAGCAGCGCCTGGCCTCGGACGTGACCACCTTGATCTCGGCGGCGCGTATCGAGCAGGGCCGGTTGCAGATGCCCGACCAGTTGCCAGACGAGCGTTTCAACCTGCCCTACACCGGCCTGCTCGGCTACATCTTCGACCGCCAGGGCAACCTGGTATGGCGCTCGCGGGCCACGGCGGCCGAGAACATCAATTACCACCCGCGCTATGACGGGCGTGGCAATGAGTTTGCGCGGATCCGCCAGGATACCGGCGAGGAGTTCTTCGTCTATGACGTGGAGGTCAAGCTGCTCGGTGGCAAGAGCGCGGCCTTCAGCATCGTTGCCTTGCAGCCGCTGCGCGAGTACCAGCATACCCTCGATGGCCTGCGCGAGAAACTCTACCTGGGCTTCGGCGCGGCCCTGCTGGCCTTGCTGTTGCTGCTGTGGGGCGGGCTGACCTGGGGCCTGCGCTCGCTGCGGCGCATGAGCCTGGAACTCGATGAGGTAGAGACCGGCGCGCGCGAGGGGCTGAGCGGCGAACACCCCCGCGAGCTGCTGCGCCTGACCGGCTCGCTCAACCGCCTGTTGCACAGCGAGCGCGAACAGCGCCAGCGCTATCGCGATTCGCTGGACGACCTGGCGCACAGCCTCAAGACACCGCTGGCGGTGCTGCAGGGCGTGAGTGAAAGCATGGGCGCGGGCCACGAGGGGCGTGAGCAGGCGCGGGTACTGCAGACCCAGATCGAACGCATGAGCCAGCAGATCGACTACCAGTTGCAGCGCGCCAGCCTGCGCAAGAGTGGCCTGGTGCGCCACCAGGTGCTGCTGCGGCCCTTGCTTGACAGCCTGTGCGGTACATTGGCCAAGGTCTACCGCGACAAGCAGGTCGAGGTGGTCATCGATCTCGCGCCCCAGGCTCGGGTGCCGATGGAGCAGGGCGCCTTGCTCGAGCTGCTCGGCAACCTGCTCGAGAACGCCTACCGCCTGTGCCTGGCGCGGGTACGCGTCAGCTTGCTCGACGATGCCGGCTCGCTGACGCTGAGCATCGAGGACGACGGCCCTGGCGTGCCGGCCAGCCAACGCCAGCGCATTCTCCAGCGCGGCGAGCGCCTGGACCGTCAGCACCCAGGGCAAGGGATCGGCCTGGCAGTGGCCAAGGACATCATCGACAGCTACGAGGCACGCATGACCCTGGGCGATTCGGCCTTGGGGGGTGCCGCTTTTCGCATCGTGTTCAAGCGCGATTGAACGTGCGAGCCATCAGGCGGTTTCCCGCCACCTCGTGGGTATTCTCGATCCTGGCGGGCGGAAATCCGCCAGTCCAGTAGCTTGTTCTGCCGCATGAAGGTGCGACAGCTCCCTTGGAAAGCGCCTCTCGCACCGATTACGGGCAGTCTGGCATCAGCCTTGCTATGGCTTTGGGTGAAGGCAGAAAACCTGCCAGCCGTTTCAAACAACAAATCCCTCCGGGTGCAGGAGGGTTCGCGCGCTTTGGGCGTCGCCATCCTGGGAAGGATGACTCGACACTCTTGAGGAAACACTAGCCATGACGACACGTCAGCCACTGTACAAATCGCTGTATATCCAGGTGCTGGTTGCCATCACCATCGGTATCCTGCTCGGCCACTTCTACCCTGAGACCGGCGTTGCCCTCAAGCCACTGGGTGACGGGTTCGTCAAACTGATCAAGATGGTCATCGCCCCGATCATCTTCTGCACCGTGGTCAGCGGCATCGCTGGCATGCAGAGCATGAAGTCGGTCGGCAAGACCGGCGGCTACGCGCTGCTCTACTTCGAGATCGTTTCCACCATCGCGCTGATCATCGGCCTGGTCGTGGTCAACGTGGTCAAGCCCGGCGCGGGCATGCACATCGATGTCACCACCCTGAACGCCAGCAGCGTGGCCGCCTACGCCGCCGCCGGCGCGCAGCAGACCACCATCGGCTTCCTGCTCAACATCATCCCCAACACGGTGGTCGGTGCATTCGCCAACGGCGACATCCTGCAAGTGCTGATGTTCTCGGTGATCTTCGGCTTCGCCCTGCACCGCCTGGGCAGCTACGGCAAGCCGCTGCTCGACCTGATCGACCGCTTCGCCCATGTCATGTTCAACATCATCAACATGATCATGAAGCTGGCACCGCTGGGTGCGTTCGGTGCCATGGCCTTCACCATCGGCCAATACGGCGTGGGTTCGCTGGTGCAGCTGGGCTACCTGATGGCCTGCTTCTACATCACCTGCCTGCTGTTCATCCTGGTGGTGCTGGGCGGTATCGCCCGCGCCCACGGTTTCAGCGTGCTCAAGCTGATTCGCTACATCCGTGAAGAGCTGATGATCGTGCTGGGCACTTCCTCGTCGGAATCGGCCCTGCCACGCATGCTGACCAAGATGGAGCGCCTGGGGGCGAAGAAATCGGTGGTTGGCCTGGTGATCCCGACCGGCTACTCGTTCAACCTCGACGGCACCTCGATCTACCTGACCATGGCCGCGGTCTTCATCGCCCAGGCCACCGACACGCAGATGGACATTACCCACCAGATCACCCTGTTGCTGGTGCTGCTGGTTGCCTCCAAGGGTGCTGCAGGCGTCACCGGTTCGGGCTTCATCGTACTGGCGGCGACCCTGTCCGCAGTCGGTCACCTTCCGGTCGCCGGCCTGGCGCTGATCCTGGGTATCGACCGCTTCATGTCCGAAGCCCGCGCCCTGACCAACCTGATCGGCAACGCGGTTGCCACCATGGTAGTGGCCAAGTGGGTCGGCGAACTGGATACCGACAAGCTGCAGGCCGAGCTTGCTTCCGGCGGCTCGCCGATCGTCGAGACCCACCCGGTCGACGACCTGGGCGTGGCCGAGACCTCCGTGCGTGGTTGATTGGTTGGCATGAACTGAAAAAGCCCGCTTCGGCGGGCTTTTTCGTGGATGGCCAATGGGCTCGCCTCAGGTCTGGACAATTCCCCCCGTCACTCCACCCGCATGTCGCCGGTGTAGACCAGTAGCTCGCGACATCGCCTGCACAGGTAGCGCCGTCCCTTGCGCACCAGCCTGTGCCGCTGGGCGGTGAAGGGGAAGTCGCTGTCGGGGCAGGGGCAGCGGTAGATGTAGCGGGGGAGGCTGCGCCGCTGGACTTCATAGTTGTGGCAGCGGTTGGGTGGCAGCTCGTACACGCCGCGCATGATCGATTGCCACTCCTGGCCATGAGGCTGGATGCGGTCGCCGAACAACTGGTGGGCCACCAGGTGGGCAACCTCGTGGGCGACGGTCTGGCACAGGAAGTCCTCGCTGTTCTCGCGATACAACTGCAGGTTGAAACGCAACAGGTTCTCATGCAGGTGGGCGACGCCGGCCTTCTGGCCACGCAGCTTGAAGCTGATCTGTGGGCGGGTGAACGGGCGCTTGAAGAACGCTTCGGCCTGCTCGTAGCAGGCCTCGACGCGGGATGTGATCAACTCGGGCATGGCGGGGACAATCTCCTGAGCGATCATTATGCCGCAAGGCCATCCGCGCAGCCCAGCCACCGGTCAGCGCACGGCCAGGGGCCGCCTTGCAGCGGCCCTGTATCGCATTCAACCCTGGGTATACATGGGCCCCACGCCCAGGCCCCAGATGATCACCGTGGCCGCCATGATCGCCACCAGCACCACCAGTCCTACCGCCAGCACCGAGCTCGAGAACAGGAAGCCTTCGTCGGACGGGATGTTCATGAAGGTCGGCAAGCCCACGTACAGCAGGAACACCGTATAGGAAATGGCCGCCAGGCCCACGACCATGCCCAGTGCCAGGTCAGGGTAGAGCGCCGCCAGGCCGCCGACGAACAAGGGCGTGGCGGTATAGGTGGCAAAGGCGATGCATCGCGCCATGCTCGGGTTGGCATCGTAGGTACGGGCCATCCAGTGAATGAAGGCGCCCATGATCGCCACCCCGCCCAGCATCGCCACGTACGACATGATGCTCATCCACAACGCGCTTTCCACCGTCAGCATCACCGGGGGGCGGTCGCCCATCACCCAACCCATCTGGGTCGTGCCGATGAATGCCGAAACCACGGGAATCGCTGCCAGAATCAAGGTGTGAGTCAGGTACATGTGGCTGATGGATTCTTCCTCGCCACGTATTTCGCGCCATTCCTGGTCCGGATGGGTAAACAGGCCTAGAACGTGATGGATCATGCCGGTCACTCCTAATCGTCGTTGTCGCAGCCCGTGGATGGGCGCTCGCGACCCGAGGTCGAGGCCAGACAAAACCGAACGCACGGCTCCGTGGCCTTAAAACGCAGTATAGGAAGGCAGTCATCGGGCGAACCGGCCTTTTTAGAGCAAATCGTGCTGTCCTGACGCGGCTTCATTACCTTGCAGTCTTTGTCGGATGGGTCTACGCGCTGGCCGGGTTTGTGCGTAAAATAGTCCGCTTTTGTCACACCTTGCGGATTCAAGCGCCATGGGCACCCTTTCGGTCAACCAGAACAAACTGCAAAAACGCCTGCGGCGGCTCGCCGGCGAAGCCATCACCGACTTCAACATGATCGAGGACGGTGACAAGGTCATGGTCTGCCTGTCCGGCGGCAAGGACAGCTACACCATGCTCGATGTTCTGCTGCACCTGCAGAAAGTGGCGCCGATCAAGTTCGAGATCGTCGCGGTGAACATGGACCAGAAGCAGCCAGGGTTCCCTGAGCACGTGCTGCCGGCCTACCTCAAGACGCTGGGCGTCGAGTATCACATCGTCGAGAAGGACACTTACTCGGTGGTCAAGGAGCTGGTCCCGGAAGGCAAGACCACATGCTCGCTGTGCTCGCGCCTGCGCCGGGGCACGCTGTACACCTTTGCCGACGAGATCGGCGCCACCAAGATGGCCCTGGGTCACCACCGCGACGACATCGTCGAGACGTTTTTCCTCAACATGTTCTTCAACGGCACGATCAAGGCCATGCCGCCCAAGTTGCGCGCCGACGATGGCCGCAACGTGGTGATTCGCCCGCTGGCCTACTGCAGCGAGAAGGACATCCAGGCGTACTCGGACATGCGCGAGTTCCCGATCATCCCGTGCAACCTCTGTGGCTCGCAGGAAAACCTGCAGCGCCAGGTAGTGAAGGAAATGCTGGTGGAGTGGGAGCGCAAGCACCCAGGGCGTACCGAGAACATCTTCCGCGGCCTGCAGAACGTGGTGCCATCGCAGCTCGCCGACCGCAACCTGTTCGACTTCACCAGCCTGAAGATCGACGAAAACGCCACCCCGCGCTTTCTCGACGTGCTGAACCTCTGACCGCATGCGCGATTATCAATGGCTGCATGAATACTGCCTGAACCGCTTCGGCTCGTCCGCGGCGCTGGAGGCGTTCCTGCCCCAGCCCAAGTCCGCGGCGCAATTGCATGGCATCGCTGACGACCGCTACCTGTCGACCCTGGCCCGGCGCGTGTTCCGCGCCGGGCTCAAGCACAGCCTGGTGGACGCCAAGTGGCCGGCGTTCGAGCAGGTGTTCTTTGGCTTCGATCCGGAGAAAGTCGTGCTGATGGGCGCCGAGCACCTGGAGCGCCTGATGCAGGACACGCGCATCATCCGCCACCTGGGCAAGCTCAAGAGCGTGCCGCGCAATGCGCAGATGGTGCTGGACGTGCAGAAGGAGCAGGGCAGTTTCGGCGCGTTCATCGCCGACTGGCCGGTGACTGACATCGTTGGCCTGTGGAAGTACCTGACCAGGCATGGCAACCAGCTGAGCGGGCTGTCCGCGCCCCGGTTCCTGCGCATGGTCGGCAAGGACACGTTCGTGCCCACCGACGACATGAGTGCGGCATTGATTGCCCAGGGCGTCATCGACAAGGCCCCGACCAGCCAGCGCGACCGGGCATTGGTGCAGGATGTCTTCAACCAGTGGCACGCCGAAAGCGGGCGGCCGCTGTGCCAGCTGTCGGTGATGCTGGCGCATACGGTCAACCACTGAATCCTCAGCGTCCCATGCGCTGGCTTGCCAGCGCATGGGACGCTGAGGATTCAGGCACCTTCCCCGGCCACCCGTCGCTCATGCTGGAACCGCCAGCGCACATACAGCAGCGCACTGGCGAACAACCCCAGGCTCATTGTCACCTCGGCCCAGCCGAACAACGCGCGCCCCGGATCGAATGCCGCCAGCACGCCCTTGATGAAATAGATGTTCACCACGAAGCAGGCCCACGCATGCGCGCGGGCGCTGCCGAGCAACAGGCCTGGCAGCAGCACGAGCAAGGGCAGCAGCTCGATGGCCAGGATCACTCCGGGCCGCGCGCCATGCAGGTCGGCGAACCACAGGGTGTTGGCCGTCAGCAGGACGACCAGGCCAGCGAAGCAGGCCAGGCTCAAGGCGCGCGTCAGGCCCAGGCGTGGCGCGAGCCACTCCAGGGATGGGAGCACCTTGGGCCGTCTAGCCACGGCTGCCCTCCAGGGCCTTGGCGGTCTTGGCCAGGCGCTGCCCGAGGGCACGGCACAGGGAGATCTCCTCGGCATCCAGGTCGCGCTTGCCGTCAGCGCCGGCATGATGGCTCGCACCGTAGGGCGTGCCACCGCCGCGGGTCTCGAGCAAGGCCGATTCACTGTAGGGCAGGCCGAGCACCAGCATGCCGTGGTGCATCAGCGGCAGCAGCATCGACAGCAAGGTCGACTCCTGCCCGCCATGCAGGCTGGCGGTGGAGGTGAAGGCCGCCGCGGGCTTGCCGACCAGCTCGCCACCCAGCCACAAGCTACTGGTGCCATCGACAAAGTACTTGAGCGGCGCCGCCATGTTGCCGAATCGGGTCGGGCTGCCCAGCGCCAGCCCGGAGCAGTGGCGCAGGTCGTCGAGGGTGGCGTATAGCGCACCACTGGACGGGATGTCCGGGGCCACGGCCTCGCACTCGGTGGAGATTGCCGGCACCGTGCGCAGGCGCGCCTCCAGGCCCGCCATCTCGACACCGCGGGCGATGTGCCGGGCCATCTCGCTGGTCGAGCCGTGGCGGCTGTAGTAGAGCACCAGGATATAAGGGGCGCTCATGGCAGGATCTCCAGCACCTTCTCAGGTGGACGGCCGATGACGGCCCTGTCGCCCACGATCAGGACCGGGCGCTCGATCAGTTTCGGGTGCTGCACCATGGCATCGATCAGCTGCGCATCGCTCAGGGCAGGATTGGCCAGGTCCAGCGCCTTGTACTCGTCTTCACCGGTGCGCAGCAGCTGGCGCGCAGTGATGCCCAGCTTGTCGAGCAGGGCCTTGAGGGTATCGGCGTCGGGCGGTGTCTCGAGGTAACGCACCACGGTGGGCGCCAGGCCGCGGCCTTCGAGCAGTTCCAGCGCGCCGCGGGATTTCGAGCAGCGCGGGTTATGATAGAGAGTCAGATCAGTCATGACGGGTCGCATCCAGCTGGGTGTGGCGGCTATTCTAACCGCAGCGGCTGCGTATTTTGCTTCAGACTTCGAGAAGGATTGACTCATGGCAAGACGTTTGGCGGCAGCACTGGCCATCACCGCGAGCCTGTTGCTTGGCGGTTGCGGTGCAGACTATGGCGTGGACCAGCACGGCAACACGGTAAAGGCCGAGCAGATCGAAGGGCACTGGGTCGTGCTCAACTACTGGGCCGAATGGTGCGGTCCGTGCCGCACCGAAATCCCCGAGCTCAACGCCGCCTCCAGCCAGTGGCAGGCGCAGGGCATCAAGGTGGTCGGGGTGAACTTCGATGGCCTGCAGGGCCAGGAGCTCAGGCAGGCCAGCGAAGCCCTCGGCATCGGCTTCACCGTGCTCGCACAGGACCCGGCCGAGCGCTACGACCTGCCTCGCAGCGAAGCGCTGCCGGTGACCTACATCATCGATGACAAGGGCAAAGTGCGCGAGCAACTGGTGGGCGAGCAGACGCTGGAAGGGCTGCAAGCCAAGATCAAGGCGCTCAAGGGCGCCTGACCCGGGAATCAGCCTTCCTCGGCCCACAACCGCAGCGGCTGGCCTTCGGCCGGCCAGAAGCGTACCTGCTCGGCCGGGGTCATGTCCCAGCGCTGAACGGTCTCCAGTGCCTTCAGGAAGCGTTGCTCCTGCTCCATCAACGCCGGTGCGCACAGCTTGCGGGTCTTGCCGACCTTGCCGAAATGCAACCGCTCGCCGTCGAGAGTATAAGGCGCGAACCAGTGGTTACAGCCGGCATTGCCATAAGCCCGGCCATCGGCGGCCAGGGTCAGGGTCAGGTGGCTGTAGTCGATCAGCGGGCGGTCGCCGATCCACTCCAGCACGTAGCTGCGCTCCTGCTGCAATTGCAGCGGTTCGGCGGCGCAACCCACCAGGCTGCCGACCGCCAGGGCGCCAAGCAGCAGTTTTCTCACTGGGCATGCTCCTGGCAGCGCGGGCACAGGTGCCTGTCGCCACGACTGGCCCAGCCGAGCGAGGCGATTCGGGCGCGGGCAGCGGGCTGGCGAGCCTTGTTGCCGAGCTTGCCGTCCACGGCGAACTCGAAGTCCAGGACGGCGTCGCAACCGTCGCACTTGACCTGCCAGTTGAGGATCTCGAGTTCGCCGAAGACCGGCCCACTGGCCACGGCGACCCACTGGCCACGCGGGTTGATCAGGTGGCGCACGCTTTCGACGGTCAGGCGCATGGACAGGTCCCTGCTGCCCTTGAGCGTGACCAGCAACACGTCGTTCTTCTGGATCGAGCCACCGTTGCCGGTGACCTGATAACGGCCTGGCAGCAGCGCACGGCATTCGATCAAGGTGTGCTGCGGGTTGAATAGGGTGTAGCGGAAATCGTGCTCGACCATGGGTCCTCCAAATATGGCGCGCATTTTAGCACCAACCCTGCGGCAGATCCTGCGGATTCCTGCGCTCCTGGCGGGCCGTGCAGCGCACACCGTGGCGTCAGGCGCTGAGCCGCGCCTCGGCGGCCAGCCGGACGATGGCCCGGTCCAGTTCATCGAGCGCCTGCAAGGCCTGCGGATGATCCTGCTTGAGCAGCGTCTCGCTGCGCTGGCAGGCCGCGCGCAGCTGGGGCACGCCGCAGTAGCGCGAGGCACCGTTGAGACGATGGACGCGTTCGATCATCAAGGTGCGGTCGGCTGCTTCACGGGCGCTGCGGATGGCATCGCGCTCGGCGTCGAGCGAAGCCAGCAACATGGCCAGCATGTCCGCGGCCAGGTCCGGCTTGCCGGCGGCCAGGCGCAAGCCTTCCTCGGGGTCCAGCACCTTCAGCTCGCTGCTGTGCACCAACTGTTCGGCGGCAGGTTCCTGCTGGGGTGTTCCCAGGCTCAGGCCGGTCCACTTCGCAACCACCTGCGCCAACTGTCGTTCGCTGATCGGCTTGGTCAGGTAGTCATCCATGCCGCTGTGCAGCAGGGCACGCTTTTCGTTGGCCATGGCATGCGCGGTCAGGGCGACGATGGGCAGGGCATTGCCCGTCTGGCTGCTTTCCCACTGGCGGATCTGCTCGGTACAGGCGCGCCCATCCATGCCCGGCATCTGCACATCCATCAGCACCAGGTCGAAGGGCTCGTGCTGCGTGGCCTGCACGCTCTGCAAGGCCGCGTAGCCACTGTCGACGGCATGCACCTCGGCACCCAGGCCCTGCAGCAGGGTCTGCACCAGCAACAGGTTGGCCGCGTTGTCGTCGACACAGAGGATCCTCGGTGCCGGCTGGAGGCCTCGGACGTGCGGCTCGATGCGTGGCCTGCGCGGCTGGACGAGTTCCTGCAACAGGCGCCGCAGCTTGCGCGTGCAGGGCGGCTTGGACAGCAACTGGCCATGGCCATTGGCAAGATAGGGGTGATACAGCGCCTGTTCACTGGTAGGGCAAAGCACTACCGTCTGGCACCCTGATTGCTCCAGCTGCCGGTTGTACTGCCCGAGCCGTTCGGGCGAAAGGCTGCCCATGTTGGCCCCCAGCACCGCGAAGTCGAAAGGCTGGCCAGCCTGGCTGGCAGCCTGTACGCCCTGCAGCAGTTGCTCGAAGGTGCCGAATACGCTGACGCTCAGGCCAAAATCCTGCAACTGGTGTTCCAGCGCCTGGCGCGCCAGCTCATGGCCGTCGACGATGGCGGCGCGTCGGCCCAGCAACGCTTGCAAGGGGCGTTCCTCGGCGTCGTCGTGGGCCCTGGGCAGCGTCAGGCTGATCCAGAATATCGAGCCTTCGCCCGGGGTGCTGTCGACCCCGATCTCGCCGCCCATCTGCTCGATCAACCGCTTGGAGATCACCAGCCCGAGCCCGGTGCCGCCCGGCTGGCGCGACAACGAGTTGTCGGCCTGGCTGAATGCCTGGAACAAGGTACGCACGTCCTGGGGCGAAAGGCCGATACCGGTATCCTGCACGCTGATGCGCAGTTGCACGCTGTTATCGTGCTCGTCCTCGAGCATGGCGCGCACGGCGATGGTGCCCTCGCGGGTGAACTTGATGGCGTTGCTCACCAGGTTGGTCAGGATCTGCTTCAGTCGCAGCGGGTCGCCGACCAGCGATAGCGGGGTATCGCGGTAGATCAGGCTGACCAGCTCCAGCTGCTTGGCATGGGCGGCCGGTGCCAGGATGGTCAGGGTGTCCTGGATCAGGTCGCGCAGGTTGAAGGGGATGCTGTCGAGCACCAGCTTGCCGGCCTCGATCTTGGAGAAGTCGAGGATCTCGTTGATGATCCCCAGCAGGTTGCCTGCAGATTTCTCGATGGTGCCCAGGTAGTCGAGCTGGCGCGGGCTCAGCTCGCTTTTCTGCAAGAGGTGGGTAAAGCCCAGGATACCGTTGAGCGGGGTGCGGATCTCGTGGCTCATGTTGGCCAGGAACTCGGACTTGATGCGGCTGGCTTCCAGGGCTTCCTTGCGTGCCATGTCCAGCTCGATGTTCTGGATCTCGATGGTCTCCAGGTTCTGGCGCACGTCCTCGGTGGCCTGGTCGATGCTGTGTTGAAGCTCTTCGTGGGCAGTGTGCAGGGTTTCGGCCATGCGGTTGATGCCAGCGGCCAGTTCGTCCAGCTCGTGGCTACCCATGCTCGGCAGGCGTTCCTCGAGGTTGCCGTCCTTGAGCTGGTTGACCGCATGCTTGATCTGGTTGATCGGACGGTTGATCGCACGGCTCATGCGCAGGGCGAGCAGGGTGGTGAGCGACAGGCAAGCCAGGATCAGCAGCACGCTGGTGAACAGGTTGCGGTAGCCGCGCAGCAGGGTCCCGTCGTGGGACAGCTCGATCTCCAGCCAGCCAAGCAGGCGCTCGGCCTCGGCTGGCACGGCGTCATTGGCCAGGTCTCGATGGTGGCCGAATACCGGCAGCAGGTAGCGGGTGGCATCGTTGCCGGTGCGCTGGAGCAACTGCGTGCCATCGCCGCCGCTGGGCGGCAGGTTGAGCATGCTGGGACCGGCATGGGCCAGGCTGGTGCGGTCCGGCGCCAGAAAAGCCACCGAGCGCACGTCAGCCTGCTCCAGCGCCTGGGTGGCGATGCGCTCGAGCTGCGCGCTGGTGCGGCGGGCCATGGCGGGGGCTGCCAGGGGGGCCATCTGCTCGGCGATCATCTTGCCGCGTTGCAGCAGCTGGGTCTGCAGTTCGTTTTGCTGCAGCCAGGTGAAATAGCTGCCCAGTACCGCCGCCATCAGGCCGGCGGGCAGCAAGGCCAGCAACAGTACCCGGCTCCTGATTCCCAATCGATCGAGCACACCTGTCTCCTGTCATGTTCCAAGGATGCGTCTTCTCGCCTGGCGTGCGCGTCCCACCGGGGAAACTACTCCGCGCGAGGCCTCAATGCCAGGCAAAATGCGGCGCCTGTCGAAGACCTGTTGCCTGGCCCTCGGGATTGCTCAATACTTGCGCTACTGAGAATTGCTAGCAGCCGCCAATGAATCCCGAAGTCATTCACACCTCAAGCATCCTCGCCATCGAGGACGACCCGGTCCTGGGTGCCTACCTGCACGAAGAGCTGGAACGCGGCGGCTTCCAGGTGACCTGGTGTCGCAATGGCCTGGAGGGCCTCGAGCTGGCGGGCCGCGGCAAGTTCGATGTGGTGTTGCTCGATATCCTGCTGCCTGGACTCAACGGCCTCGATGCCCTGGCCCAGTTGCGCAAGCGCAGCTCCACCCCGGTGATCCTGATGTCGGCGCTGGGCGCAGAGGCCGATCGCATCAGCGGCTTCCAGCGCGGCGCCGACGACTATCTGCCCAAGCCGTTCAGCATGGCCGAGCTGCAGGTGCGCATCGAGGCGATCCTGCGCCGGGTGGCGCTCGAGCGCCGGCGCCTGGCGCCCAGCGAGTCGTTGCCGGGCCAGTTGCGCTTCGACGAACAGCTCGCCGATGTCTGCCTGGGTGAGCAGTCGGCCGGGCTGACCCCCAGCGAGTACCGCCTGCTCGAAACCCTGCGGCGCAGCCAGGACGAGGTACTGAGCAAGCCCTTCCTCTACCAGCAGGTGCTGCAACGGGGCTATGCCCGGCATGACCGCAGCCTGGACATGCATGTGAGCCAGATCCGTCGCAAGCTCAAGGCGATCGGTTATCACGAGCAGCAGATCCGCACCGTCTGGGGCAAGGGCTATGTGCTCAGTGCCAGCGAGGTCGAGTAAGCGTGCCCGACCGTCATTCGCTGTTCTGGAAGCTGGCCGTCCTGCTGGTGGGCTTCTGCCTGCTGATGATCGGTCTCAGCTACACCTGGGGCCGACACATGGAAACCCAGAACGCCTATTTGCGCGAATCGGCCAGAAACGAGCTGCGTGGCTATGCCCATGAAGCCGAGCAGGCATGGCGCAGTGGCGGCAGGGCCGGCGTCGATCGCTGGATCGAAGACATGCGCCAGCGCGAGCCAGGCTGGATCGGCGTACTCGATGCCGAGTTGCGGCCGCTGGGCAGCGCCGACCTCCCTGCGGCGCAGCACCTGACCCGCCTGCGCAGTGTCGATTGGCCGATGAGCCGCCGCTCGGTCGACCAGCCCTGGCTGCGCCTGCCGTTTCCCGGTGCGCCGGAGCAGGGCATGCTGGTGATGGAACTGCCGCAACGGCTCAACCCCGGCCAGTACCGACTGGCGTGGCGCATCGTTACCAACGGCATCATCCCCGGCGTGTTCACCTTGCTGTTGTGCGTAGGCCTGTATCGCATGCTGATCGTGCCCTTGAACCAGCTGCGAGAGCAGGCCAGCGCCTTGCGTGCCGACCAGCTTCCGGCCCGGCTTGCACCCACTATCACCTGTCGTCGTGACGAGCTGGGGGAGCTGGCGCGCGCCTTCGACCAGATGGCCGAGCGCCTGCAAGGCACGGTCACGCAGCAGCAGCAGCTGCTGCGCGACCTTTCCCACGAAATGCGCACGCCCCTGAGTCGCCTGCGCGTGGCCGGCGAGAGCGAGACCACGATTGCCGGCCTGCGCGAGCGCCTGGGTCGCGAAGTCGATGGCATGCAGCGCCTGGTCGAAGATACCCTGCAGCTGGCCTGGCAGGATGCCGAGCGCACGCCCATGCAGCTCGAGCCGGTGCAGTTCCAGGCGCTGTGGGACATGCTCGGCGAAGACGTTTGCTACGAAAGTGGCTGGGCGCCCGAGCGACTGCGCTGCGAGGTGGAAAGCGCCTGCTGGCTGCAGGCCAACCTCAACGACCTGGCGCAGGCTTTCGAGAACATGCTGCGCAATGCCATTCGCCATTCCCCTGAAGACGGGGTGATCCACATGGGCGGTCGGCGCGAAGGCCGGCACTGGTTGCTGTGGCTTGAAGACCAAGGCGGCGGGGTACGGCACGACGACCTCGAACGCATCTTCGCCCCGTTCTCGCGCCTGGATGGCTCGCGCCCAGGCGACGGCGGCTTCGGCCTTGGCCTGAGCATCGCTCGCAGCGCCATCTGTCGCCAGGGCGGGATGCTCTGGGCCGAAAACGGCAAGGCGGGGCTTCGGCTGTGCATGCGACTGCAAGCCAGCGAAGCCGCCAGCCAAGTGTCCTCGCCCAGCGTACCGGGAGCTGACGCTCGTCCCCAGAGCGCCGCGTATGGCTTGTAGCTTGCAACTTATGGCTTGTAGCTTGCGGCTTATATCTTGTAGCTATATCTCCCACACATTGCGTGATATGGCCCGGGAAACTTTGCCGGTATGATAGCTGCCCCTGCCGTCCGGATTGCGAAATACGCCATGATTCTGCAGTACCCAACCATCGCCGATTGCGTCGGCAACACGCCACTGGTTCGCCTGCAGCGTCTGGCCGGCCAGAGCAGCAACACGCTCCTGCTCAAGCTCGAAGGCAACAATCCGGCGGGCTCGGTCAAGGACAGGCCTGCCTTGTCGATGATCACCCGCGCCGAACTGCGCGGACAGATCAAGCCAGGCGACACGCTGATCGAGGCGACCTCGGGCAATACCGGTATCGCCCTGGCCATGGCTGCGGCGATCAAGGGCTACAAGATGATCCTGATCATGCCCGACAACTCGACCGCCGAGCGCAAGGCAGCGATGACCGCCTACGGTGCCGAGCTGATCCTGGTGACCCGCGAGGAAGGCATGGAAGGTGCCCGCGACCTCGCCGAGAAACTGCAGGCCGAAGGCCGCGGCCTGGTCCTGGACCAGTTCGGCAATGCCGACAATCCCGAGGCCCACTACGGCAGCACCGGCCCCGAGATCTGGCGCCAGACCGAAGGCACGATCACCCATTTCGTAAGCTCCATGGGCACCACCGGCACCATCATGGGCTGCTCGCGCTACCTCAAGGAGCAGAACCCGGCCATCCAGATCGTCGGCCTGCAGCCGATGGAAGGCGCGGCCATCCCGGGCATCCGCCGCTGGCCCCACGAGTACTTGCCGAAGATCTTCGATGCCGAGCGGATCGACCGCGTGGTCGACATGTCGCAGGAAGAAGCCGAGCAAGTGACCCGTCGTCTTGCCCGCGAGGAGGGTGTCTTCTGTGGCGTGTCTTCCGGTGGCGCGGTCGCGGCCATGCTGCGCCTGTCCCGTGAGGTGGAAAATGCCGTGATGGTCGCGATCGTCTGCGACCGCGGCGACCGCTACCTGTCCACCGGCCTGTTCGACGCGGCGCCCTGATGTCCAGACAAAAACGCAACAGCGGCCTGCGCTTCCAGCCGGCCGGTGGCGAACGCGCCACCCAGGTCCCCGTGGGCAAGAAGCAGCACTTGAGCATCGAACGGCTCTCCGGCGATGGGCGTGGCATTGCCTTCCATGAAGGTCGCACTTGGTTCGTCAGCGGCGCGCTGGCCGGCGAGGCCGTCGAGGCACGGGTGCTCAACGCCCGTGGCAAGGTGGTGGAAGCCCGCCTGGAGCGGGTCCTCACGGCCAGCGCCGAGCGCCGTGCGGCACCGTGCAAGCACTTTGATCGCTGTGGCGGTTGCAATTTGCAACACTTGCCTCATGACCAGCAGCTGGCGCTCAAGCAGCGCACGCTGGCCGAGCAACTCCAGCGTGTCGCGGGGATCCAGCCAGAGGCATGGGCCGCACCCTTGGTGGGTCCGGAATTCGGCTACCGCCGCCGCGCACGGGTCGCCGTGCGCTGGGACCCCAAGGCGCGCCAGCTCGAGGTAGGCTTTCGTGCCGAAGCGAGCCACGACATCGTCGCCATCGAAGAATGCCCGGTGCTGGTACATCCCCTGCAGTCGATCATGCGGCATTTGCCGACCTTGCTGCGCAGCCTTGCCAGGCCGCAGGACATCGGCCATGTGGAGCTGTTCAGCGGCACCGCCGAGGCAGTCCTGGTACGCCACACCGCGCCCCTGGCCGAAGATGATCTCAAGCGGTTGCTGGCGTTTTGCCAGGAAGCCAAGGCCCAGCTATGGTTGCAAGGAGAGGGCGCCCCGCACGCTGTCCAGGCCGACCAGGCCCTGGGCTTCGTCCTGGAACCCTGGGGGCTGGAGCTGGCCTGGCGACCTGGTGACTTCATCCAGGTCAATGCGCCGGTGAACACAGCAATGATCCAGCAGGCCCTGGCCTGGCTGGCGCCACGGGCCGATGAGCGGGTCCTCGACCTGTTCTGTGGCCTGGGCAACTTTGCCTTGCCACTGGCGCGCCAGGTGCGCGAGGTGGTGGCGGTCGAGGGCGTGCAGGCAATGGTCGAGCGAGCAGCGGCCAACGCGCAGGCCAACGGCGTGCATAACGCGCGGTTTTTTCAGGCCGATTTATCGCAGCCCCTGGCGGGCGCCGAGTGGGCCGACGAGGGCTTTTCTGGGGTAATCTTGGACCCACCCCGTGATGGTGCCTACGAGATGGTGCGAAATATCGCCAGGCTTGGGGCAAAGCGTCTGGTTTATGTCTCGTGCAATCCGGCCACCCTGGCGCGAGACGCGCAGGTCCTGGTCGATGAGGGTTACCGGTTAAAAAGGGCCGGGATTCTCGACATGTTTCCTCAGACGGCGCATGTCGAGGCCATGGCGTTATTCGAAGCGGGCTAGCGAGGCTGGCCCGTGTGGTGCGGATCCCAGGGAACAGGGACCGCACAGGTGATTGCCAGCGCTCCCGCGTGGT
>JAQZAY010000393.1 GCA_029239415.1 Pseudomonas sp.
GCAGGTGATGCGCGCGCTGTCGGTTTCGAACAGTTCCTGGCTGGCGCTCAGTGCCGGATAGGACTCGCGGAAGGCATCCAGAGCCTCCCAGTGCAGCGCCACCCGGTGGCGCTCGAGCAGGCCCGCTTCGGCCAGGACAAAGCTGCCGGTGTCGATGCCGCCCAGGGTCACCCCTTCGCGATCCAGCCGGCGCAGCCAGTCGCGCAGCGCCCCATCGAAGGTTGCCAATGGCTCGAAACCCGCCACCACCAGCAATGTCGCGCCTTTGGCCAGCGGCCCGAGCGCGCCGTCGGCATTCACCGACATGCCATTGCTGGCCAGCACCGCGCCGCCATCCAGGCTCACCACCTGCCAGCGATACAGCTCGCCACGAAAGCGGTTCGCCACCCGCAGCGGCTCG
Source organism: Pseudomonas sp. (assembly GCA_029239415.1). The sequence goes on from JAQZAY010000393.1 coordinate 401, forward strand.
ATCGCCGAGATGAAGCCCAGTGCGGAGAAACCGGGCAGCAGCAGAAAGTGGAAGTCTTGGGCCATGGCGTGCTCTGTGATTTCTGCGGCGCGATCCTGTGGGCGCGGGGCGGACGGCGAGCCCTCTGCCCGCGAAGAGGGCCTCTGTGAAACACCACTAATACCCAGCACGTCGCCACTGTGCAAGCGCCGGTCGCCGCAGTGCGATTTTTCCCGCAGCAGGCTGCGTACCTTATGCAAACGGTGCGTAGACACCGCCCCCATAACAATTCGAACTGCCGCTTGAGGGAGCCATCATGAACAGACTGATCAGCTGCTGCCTGCTGATGCTTACTGGTACCGCACTGTTGACCGGCACCGCCAGCGCCGCGGAACCGGCCAGTTGCAAGAACGTACGCCTGGGCGTGGTCAACTGGACCGATGTGATCGCCACCAGCGCCATGACCCAAGTGCTGCTTGAAGACCTGGGCTACAACGTCAAACAGACCAGCGCTTCCCAGCAGATCATCTTCGCCGGGATTCGCGACCAGCGCCTGGACATGTTCCTGGGCTACTGGAATCCGCTGATGACCCAGACCATCACGCCCTTCGTGGAGCAGAAGCAGGTGCGCGTGCTCGACCAACCGAGCCTCAAGGACGCCCGCGCCACCCTGGCCGTACCGACCTACCTGGCCGACAAGGGCCTGAAAAGCTTCGCCGACATCGCCAGATTCAAGAAGGAGCTGGGCGGCAAGATCTACGGCATCGAGCCGGGGTCCGGCGCCAATACCCAGATCAAGGACATGATCGCCAGGAACCGCTTCGGCCTGGGTGACTTTCAACTGGTGGAGTCCAGCGAGGCCGGGATGCTGTCGGCGGTGACTCGCGCGGTGAAGCGCAACGAGGCCATCGTGTTCTTCGGCTGGGCGCCGCACCCGATGAACGTCAACCAGGACATGACCTACCTGACCGGCAGCGAAGACGCCCTGGGCCCGAACGAAGGCATGGCCACGGTGTGGACGGTGACCGCGCCGGACTACGCCAGCCGCTGCCCGAACGCGGACAAGCTGCTGAGCAACCTGACCTTCACGGCCGCAGACGAGAGCCGAATGATGCAACCGCTGCTGGAGCACAAGGACGCCTTCGACTCGGCCCGACAATGGCTCAAGGACCACCCGCAAGACCGCCAGCGCTGGCTGCAGGGCGTGACCACCTTCGACGGCAAACCCGCCTCCTGAGCACCCTGTAGCAGCACCTGTGGGAGCGGGTTCTACCCGCGAACGGTTCACCACCGAAGATGGACAAGACCGCGCTGCATCAGCAACACCGCGAATACCGCCGACGCGGCTCGCGCCGCTGCTACAACGGCCGGCGGCGCCTGTGGGAGCGGGTTCTACCCGCGAACGGCTCACCACCGTAGACGGAGGACCGCGCCGTACCTGTGGGAGCGGGTTCTACCCGCGAAGGGTTCACCACCGTAGATGGACAAGACCGCGCTGCACCAGCCACACAGCACAGACCCATAAGGACCACTGCAATGAACCACGACGTCATCATCACCTGCGCCTTGACCGGTGCTGGCGATACCACCGCCAAAAGCCCCCACGTTCCCGTTACACCGAAGCAGATCGCTGCTGCGGCCGTGGAAGCCGCCAAGGCCGGGGCCACCGTGGTGCACTGCCACGTACGCGACCCACAGACCGGCCGCTTCAGCCGCGACGTGGCGCTGTACCAGGAAGTGATGGAGCGCATCCGCGAGGCGGACATCGACATCATCGTCAACCTCACCGCCGGCATGGGCGGCGACCTGGAAATCGGCCCCGGAGAAACGCCGATGGCCTTCGGTGCTGGCACCGACCTGATCGGTCCCCTGGCGCGCCTGGCCCATGTCGAAGCGCTGCTGCCGGAGATCTGCACCCTGGACTGCGGCACTCTGAATTTCGGCGACGGCAACAGCATCTACGTATCCACTCCCGAGCAACTACGTGCAGGCGCCCGGCGCATCACCGAGCTGGGGGTGAAGGCGGAGCTGGAAATCTTCGACACCGGCCACCTGTGGTTCGCCAAGCAGATGATCAAAGAAGGACTGCTGCACGATCCGCTGTTCCAGCTGTGCCTGGGCATCCCCTGGGGCGCGCCGGCCGATACCACCACCATGAAGGCCATGGTCGACAACCTGCCGGCGGAGGCGGTGTGGGCCGGCTTCGGTATCGGCCGCATGCAGATGCCCATGGCCGCGCAGGCCGTGCTGCTCGGCGGCAACGTGCGGGTCGGGCTGGAAGACAACATCTGGCTGGAGAAAGGCGTGCTGGCCACCAACGGTCAACTGGTGGAACGGGCCAGCGAGATTCTGACCCGGCTCGGGGCACGGGTGCTGACGCCGGCCGAGGGGCGGCAAAAGATGAACCTCGTTCGACGGTGATTTCTTTGGTGCCTCCAGAGGGCCTCTTCGCGGGCAGAGACCCGCTCCCACACGGTTCGTGCTCATCTTGTGGGAGCGCGAAGAGCCCCTCACCCCACACACTTCGCCAGGAACAACCCATGACCTACATCACCCACATCAACACCTTCGCCGCCCTGGGCAGCGGAGTCATCGGCAGTGGCTGGGTTGCCCGCGCCCTCGCCCATGGCCTAGACGTCGTCGCCTGGGACCCGGCGCCCGGTGCCGAAGCTGCCTTGCGCCAGCGCATCGCCAATGCCTGGCCCGCCCTGGTCAAGCAAGGTCTGGCGGCGGGTGCAGCGCAGTCGCGGCTGCGCTTCGTGGCCACCATCGAGGACTGCGTGCGCGACGCAGACTTCATCCAGGAAAGCGCTCCAGAGCGGCTGGAACTCAAGCTGGAACTGCACGCCCGCATCAGCGCCGCCGCCAAGCCCGACGCCTTGATCGGCTCCAGTACCTCGGGTCTGCTGCCCAGCGAATTCTACGAGGGCGCCACACACCCGGAACGCTGCGTGGTCGGGCACCCGTTCAACCCGGTCTACCTGTTGCCGCTGGTGGAAGTGGTCGGCGGGCAACGCACCGCGCCCGAGGCGATCCAGGCGGCCATCGCCGTTTATGAAAGCCTGGGCATGCGCCCGCTGCACGTGCGCAAGGAAGTGCCCGGTTTCATCGCCGACCGCCTGCTCGAAGCGCTGTGGCGCGAAGCCTTGCACCTGGTCAACGACGGC
>JAQZAY010000050.1 GCA_029239415.1 Pseudomonas sp.
CGTGGCTGGCGCGGTCGGTGGCGGTTATGCCGGCAACAAGGTGCAGGAAGGCATGCAGCAGCGTGATACCTATACCACTACCCAGACCCGCTGCAACACGGTCAATGACCTGAGCGAGAAAGTGGTCGGGTACAACGTCACCTATTCGATCGGCGACAAGGTCGGCAAGGTGAAGATGGACCGCGAGCCAGGCCAGACCATCCCGCTGGACGAGAATGGCAAGCTGGTGTTGAGCCAGGCCCAGCAGTGATCGACAGGGGTTGGCGGCACGCTTGAATCCCGGCCATGAAAAAAGCACCCCGAGGGGTGCTTTTTTTGTACTCGAGGCGCTTAGCGCTTCAGGTTTTCCGGCAGGTGCGGCTGGATCGCCGTCAGCACGGCCTTGAAGCACTTGATGTTGCCGGCGACGATGTGGCCCTTGTCGAGGAAATCGTGGCCGCCGGTGAAGTCGCTCACCAGGCCGCCCGCTTCCTGGATCAGCAGCACGCCTGCCGCCATGTCCCACTCCGACAGGCCCGACTCCCAGAAGGCGTCGAAACGGCCGGCGGCAACGTAGGCCAGGTCCAGGCTGGCCGAGCCTGCGCGGCGAATGCCGGCGGTCTGGCCCGTCAGGGCGCGGAACATGCCCAGGTAGTTGTCCAGGTCGGCCATCTGGCTGTCACGGAACGGGAAGCCGGTGCCCAGCAGGGCGCCTTCGAGGCTGGTGCGCGAGCTGACGCGCAGGCGACGGCCATTGAGCTGGGCGCCACGGCCACGGCTGGCGGTGAATTCTTCCTGGCGAACCGGGTCGACGATGACAGCGTGCTCGATGCGGCCGCGGTATTTGCAGGCGATGCTGACCGCGAAGTGCGGGATGCCACGCAGGAAGTTGGTGGTGCCGTCCAGTGGGTCGATGATCCACAGGTAGTCCTTGCCCTCTTCGCCGGAGCCGGCATGCATGCCGGTTTCCTCACCCTGGATGGAGTGGTTCGGGTAGGCCTTGCGCAGCGCCTTGACGATGGTCTCTTCAGCAGCGCGGTCGACCTCGGAGACGTAGTCCTTGGCCTCTTTTTCGTCCACCTTGATGCTATCCAGGCGTTCGATTGAGCGGAAAATCAGTTCACTGGCGCTGCGGGCGGCGCGCAGCGCGATATTCAGCATGGGCTGCATGGACGTTTCACCTGGGTCGTTAAAGAAAGCCGCACATTCTAGCAGAATTCTCCGCGCGCAGAAGTGCGTCATTTGCTTTCGTGGTGTTACGCTGGTCGCTTAGGTAAGATTCAGCCCCCATTCCCGTCTCTGCGAGCACCCCACCTTGCTGCAAAATATTCGTGTTGTTCTGGTCAATACCAGCCACCCCGGCAATATCGGCGGCGCTGCGCGTGCCATGAAAAACATGGGCTTGACGCGTCTGGTGCTGGTCGAACCGCAGGATTTCCCTTCGCACGAGGCGAGCGCCCGTGCCTCTGGCGCCGACGACATCCTGGCTGCCGCCCAGGTCGTCGGCTCGCTCGAGGACGCGCTGGTCGGCTGCAACCTGGTGCTGGGTACCAGCGCCCGCGAGCGGAGCCTGCCCTGGCCGCTGATCGATCCGCGCGAGTGCGGCACCAAGTCGGTCGCGCACGCCGCCCAGGGCGAGGAAATCGCCCTGGTGTTCGGTCGCGAGCACGCCGGCCTGACCAACGACGAGCTGCAGCGATGTCATTTCCACGTGCATATTCCGTCCAATCCCGACTTCAGCTCCCTGAACCTGGGCGCCGCGGTGCAAGTGCTCGCCTATGAAGTGCGCATGGCCTGGCTGGCCAGCGCCGGCGAGCAATCGCAAGGCGACAAGCCCCAGGCCGCCTCGGCAGGCGTCAGCGAGCTGGCCACCATGGACGAGATGGAGCTGTTCTACGGCCACCTGGAGAAGACCCTGGTGGACATCGGCTTCCTCGACCCCGAGAAGCCACGGCAATTGATGCCGCGCCTGCGCCGCCTGTATGGACGCAGTGGGATCGATCGTTCGGAAATGAGCATTTTGCGCGGCATCCTCACCGAGACCCAGAAAGTGGTCTGGGGCGAGCCGCATAAGCGGAAGGACCAATAGATGTTCGAGCGTCTGCGTGAAGATATCCAGAGTGTGTTCCATCGTGACCCGGCGGCGCGCAACGCCTTCGAGGTGCTGACCTGCTACCCGGGCATGCATGCGATCTGGCTGCACCGCGCGGCCCGGTGCCTGTGGTTGCGCGACCTGAAGTGGCTGGCGCGCCTGGTGTCCAACTTCGGCCGCTGGATGACCGGCATCGAGATTCATCCGGGCGCCAAGGTGGGCCGGCGGTTTTTCATCGACCATGGCATGGGCATCGTGATCGGCGAGACGGCGGAGATCGGTGATGACGTGACCCTGTACCAGGGGGTGACGCTGGGCGGCACCAGCTGGAACAAGGGCAAGCGCCATCCCACGCTTGAAGACGGCGTGGTAGTGGGCGCTGGCGCCAAGGTGCTCGGTCCGTTCACGGTCGGGGCGGGCGCCAAGATCGGCTCCAACGCGGTAGTGACCAAGGCGGTGCCGGCCGGCGCCACGGCGGTCGGCATCCCCGGGCGCATCATCGTCAAGTCGGAGGACAGCGAAGTCGAGGCCAAGCGCAAGGCCATGGCCGCGAAGATTGGCTTCGACGCCTACGGCGTGAGCGGCGACATGCCCGACCCGGTCGCACGCGCCATCGGCCAGTTGCTCGATCACCTGCAGGCCGTGGACGGTCGCCTCGAGGACATGTGCGGCGAGCTGACCAAGCTGGGGAGCAACTACTGCGCCAAGGACCTGCCGGCCTTGCGCGACGAAGACTTCGCCGAGGTCAAGGCAGCCGCACAGGGTGACGCCCAGTCGCATTGACACGCGCATGGGCGAGCAGGGCGTGTGCTTACGCGCCCTTTCTTGCTATGATGCCGCCCGCCCTCGCGTTGTAATTCCGACTAAAGCACTAGGTCTTATAGTTGACTTAAATGCTCGGGAATTGCATACTTGCACACATTCTGTAACTCCGTGGTAACAACTAGCCATGCGACTGACTACCAAAGGGCGATACGCCGTGACCGCGATGCTCGACCTGGCATTGCATGCGCAGCAGGGGCCGGTGTCCTTGGCCGACATCTCCGAGCGCCAGGGCATATCCCTTTCTTATCTGGAGCAGCTGTTCGCCAAGCTTCGCCGCAGCAGCCTGGTTTCCAGCGTGCGCGGCCCGGGCGGTGGTTACCAGCTGTCCCGTGGCATGGAAACCATCCAGGTCGTGCAGGTCATCGACGCGGTCAATGAATCGGTCGATGCCACCCGCTGCCAGGGCCTGGGAGACTGCCATGCCGGCGACACCTGCCTGACCCACCACCTGTGGTGCGACCTCAGCCAGCAGATCCATGAATTCCTCAGTGGCATCAGCCTGGCCGACCTTGTCACTCGTCGTGAGGTGCAAGAAGTTGCCCAGCGCCAGGACCTGCGACGCATCGCGGGACGCCCAGCCCACTTGGACAAGATTGAGACGTCCGCCGTCGAATGACCGTTACGACGTGCGGCGCGACCGCCTGATAGGAGAGATTCAATGAAGTTGCCGATCTACCTCGATTACTCCGCGACCACGCCGGTCGACCCACGCGTCGCCCAGAAAATGGTCGAGTGCCTGACACTCGACGGAAACTTCGGTAACCCGGCCTCGCGCTCCCACGTCTTCGGCTGGAAGGCCGAGGAAGCGGTCGAGAACGCTCGCCGCCAGGTGGCCGAGCTGATCGGCGCCGACCCGCGCGAAATCGTCTGGACCAGCGGCGCCACCGAGTCCGACAACCTCGCCCTCAAGGGCGTCGCGCACTTCTACCACACCAAGGGCAAGCACATCATCACCTCCAAGATCGAGCACAAGGCGGTCCTGGATACCGCTCGCCAGCTCGAGCGCGAAGGCTTCGAGGTCACCTACCTCGAGCCCGGCGACGATGGCATCGTCACCCCGGCCATGGTCGAGGCGGCCCTGCGTGACGACACCATCCTGGTGTCGCTCATGCACGTCAACAACGAAGTCGGCTCGATCAACGACATCGGCGCAATCGGTGAACTGACCCGCTCGCGCGGCGTACTGTTCCATGTCGACGCGGCCCAGTCCGCCGGCAAGGTCGAGATCGACCTGTCCAAGCTCAAGGTCGACCTGATGTCGTTCTCGGCGCACAAGGTCTACGGTCCCAAGGGCATTGGCGCACTGTACGTCAGCCGCAAGCCACGCGTGCGCCTCGAGGCCAGCATGCACGGCGGCGGTCACGAGCGTGGCATGCGCTCGGGCACCCTGCCGACCCACCAGATCGTGGGCATGGGCGAGGCCTTCGCGGTCGCCAAGGAGCAGATGGCCAGCGAGAACCAGCGCATCAAGGCCCTGAGCGATCGCTTCTTCAAGCAGGTTTCCGAGCTCGAAGAACTGTACGTCAACGGCAGCCCGACCGCTCGCATCCCGCACAACCTGAACCTGAGCTTCAACTACGTCGAAGGCGAGTCGCTGCTCATGGCGCTCAAGGACATCGCGGTATCGTCCGGCTCCGCCTGCACCTCGGCGTCGCTCGAGCCGTCCTACGTGCTGCGTGCGCTGGGCCGCAACGACGAGCTGGCGCACAGTTCGATCCGCTTTACCTTCGGCCGCTTCACCACCGAAGAAGAAGTCGACTACGCCGCGCAGAAAGTCTGCGAGGCCGTCTCCAAGCTGCGCGAACTGTCGCCGCTGTGGGACATGTACAAAGACGGCGTCGATATCTCCAAGATCGAGTGGGCCGCCCACTAAGCCAGTCGCCGGAAAGAGCGGCTCCCTGATGAGGAAGGAATAGCACCATGGCATACAGCGAAAAGGTCATCGACCACTACGAAAACCCGCGCAACGTCGGCAAGATGAATGCCGAGGACCCTGATGTCGGCACCGGCATGGTCGGCGCGCCGGCCTGCGGCGACGTCATGCGCCTGCAGATCAAGGTCAACGAGCAGGGCGTCATCGAGGACGCCAAGTTCAAGACCTACGGCTGCGGCTCGGCCATCGCCTCCAGCTCCCTCGCCACCGAGTGGATGAAGGGCAAGACGCTGGACGAAGCCGAGACCATCAAGAACACCCAGCTGGCCGAGGAACTCGCCCTGCCGCCGGTGAAGATCCACTGCTCGGTACTCGCCGAGGACGCCATCAAGGCGGCCGTGCGCGACTACAAGCAGAAGAAAGGTTTGCTCTAACTCGCCTGTCGCAGGTAAGGAGTCTCGATGGCTATCAGCATGACAGAAGCCGCCGCCAACCATGTGCGGCGATCCCTCGAAGGACGCGGCAAGGGCCTTGGCATTCGCCTTGGCGTGCGCACCACCGGCTGCTCGGGCCTGGCCTACGTGCTGGAGTTCGTCGATGAGCCGGGCGCCGAGGACCAGGTCTTCGAAAGCCATGGCCAGAGGGTCATCATCGATCCCAAGAGCCTGGCCTACCTGGACGGCACCGAGCTTGACTTCGTCAAGGAAGGGTTGAACGAAGGCTTCAAGTTCAACAACCCCAACGTGCGCGGTGAGTGTGGCTGCGGCGAAAGCTTCAACGTCTGAGGCGCCACGTGGGAACTCCTTGTCATTTCGCCCTGTTCGACCTGCAGCCAGGCTTCAGCCTTGACCTCGACAAGCTGGCCACGCGCTATCGCGAGCTGGCTCGCGAGGTCCATCCGGACCGTTTCGCCGATGCCTCCGAGCGTGAGCAGCGGCTGGCGGTCGAACGCTCCGCGGCGCTCAACGAAGCCTACCAGACCCTGCGCAGCGCGCCCCGGCGCGCCCGCTACCTGCTGGCCATCAGTGGCCATGAAGTGCCTCAGGAAGTCACGGTCCACGACCCTGACTTCCTGATGCAGCAGATGCAACTGCGCGAAGAGCTCGAAGACCTGCACGACAGTGCCGACCTGGACGGCGTGGGCGTTTTCAAGAAGCACCTCAAGGGTGCCCAGCAAGCGCTCAACGACGACTTCGCCGGCTGTTGGGACGACCCGTCGCAGCGCGAGCAGGCCGAGCGCCTGATGCGCCGCATGCAGTTTCTCGACAAGCTCGCCCAGGAAGTGCGCCAGCTCGAAGAGCGCCTCGACGATTAACCCGGCGTTGCCCGTGATGACGCCTAAGGTATTCAAATAAGCATGGCCCTACTGCAGATCGCCGAACCCGGTCAAAGCCCCCAGCCGCACCAGCGTCGCCTGGCGGTGGGGATTGACCTCGGTACCACCAATTCGCTGGTCGCTGCCGTTCGCAGCGGTGTCAGCGAGCCCCTGCCCGACGCCCAGGGCAATGTCATCCTGCCGTCCGCCGTGCGCTACCTCGATGAGCGCATCGAAGTCGGCCACATGGCGCGCGATGCCGCCGCGAGCGACCCGCTGAACACCATCCTCTCGGTCAAGCGCCTGATGGGCCGCGGCCTTGCGGACGTCAAGCAGCTGGGCGAGCAATTGCCCTACCGCTTTGTCGGCGGCGAGTCGCACATGCCGTTCATCGGCACCGTGCAGGGCGCCAAGAGCCCGGTCGAGGTGTCTGCCGACATCCTCAAGGTGCTGCGCCAGCGCGCCGAGGAAACCCTCGGTGGCGAACTGGTGGGCGCGGTGATCACCGTGCCGGCCTACTTCGACGACGCCCAGCGCCAGGCCACCAAGGACGCCGCGCGCCTGGCCGGGCTGAACGTGCTGCGCCTGCTCAACGAACCGACCGCGGCGGCCGTGGCCTATGGCCTGGACCAGAATGCCGAAGGCCTGGTGGCCATCTATGACCTGGGTGGCGGTACCTTCGACATTTCCATCCTGCGCCTGACCGCAGGCGTCTTCGAGGTACTGGCCACCGGCGGCGACAGCGCCCTGGGCGGCGACGACTTCGACCATGCCATCGCCGGCTGGATCATCGAGCAGGCCGGGCTGTCCGCCGACCTCGACCCGTCCGCCCAGCGCCAGTTGCTGCAGGCCGCCTGTGCCGCCAAGGAAGCGCTGACCGACGCCGACGTCGTCAGCGTGGTCCACGGGGCGTGGCAGGGCAAGCTCACCCGCACCGCCTTCGAAGCGTTGATCGAGCCCCTGCTGGCCCGCAGCCTCAAGGCCTGCCGCCGCGCCGTGCGTGACAGTGGCATGGAGATCGACGAAGTCGCCGCCGTGGTCATGGTTGGCGGCTCGACCCGCGTGCCACGGGTGCGCGAAGCGGTGGGCGCGCTGTTCGGCCGCACGCCGCTGACCGACATCGACCCTGACCAGGTGGTCGCCATCGGCGCGGCGATCCAGGCCGATACCCTGGCCGGCAACCGCCGCGATGGCGGCGAGCTGCTGTTGCTCGACGTGATCCCGCTGTCGCTGGGCCTGGAGACCATGGGCGGGCTGATGGAAAAGGTGATTGCGCGCAACACCACCATTCCCGTTGCCCGTGCCCAGGAATTCACCACGTACAAGGATGGCCAGTCGGCCATGATGATCCACGTCCTGCAAGGCGAGCGCGAGCTGGTCAGCGACTGCCGGTCGCTGGCGCGCTTCGAGCTGCGCGGTATCCCGGCGATGGTCGCGGGCTCGGCGAAGATCCGCGTCACCTTCCAGGTCGATGCCGATGGCCTGCTCAGCGTCTCGGCCCGCGAAACCGGCTCGGGCGTTGAGTCGAGCATCCAGGTCAAGCCGTCCTACGGCCTGACCGACGGCGAGATCACTCGCATGCTCAAGGATTCGTTCGAGCATGCCGGCAACGACAAGCAGGCGCGCCAGCTGCGCGAGCACCAGGTCGATGGCGAACGCCTGCTCGAAGCGGTGCAGGGTGCACTCGAGGCCGATGGCGAGCGCCTGCTCGACGCCGACGAGCGCCTGGCCATCGAACACCAGATGCAAGAACTGCGTGATTTGCTCACCGGCACCGATGGCCACGCCATCGAGCAGCAGACCAAGCGTCTGTCGCAGGTGACCGATGCTTTTGCCGCCCGTCGCCTTGATTCGACGGTCAAAGCCGCACTGGCCGGGCGCAACCTGAATGAGATCGAGGAGTAACCGATGCCCCAGGTGATTTTCCTGCCCCACGAGAAATTCTGCCCGGATGGGCTGACCGTTGAGGTAGCACCCGGTACCAATATCCTGGAGCTGGCCCACGAGCACCATATCGAGATGGAAAGTGCCTGCGGCGGCGTCTGCGCCTGCACCACCTGCCATTGCGTGGTGCGCAAGGGCTTCGACTCGCTCGAGGAAGCCGACGAGCTCGAGGAAGACATGCTCGACAAGGCCTGGGGCCTTGAAGCGCAGTCGCGCCTGGCGTGCCAGGTGATCGTCGGTGACGACGACCTGACCATCGAGATTCCAAAATACTCGCTCAACCACGCTGCCGAAGCGCCGCACTGACTCTGGAGCCTGGCATGAGCCTGAAATGGGTTGATGTACTTGAGATCGCCATCCAGCTTGCGGAAAGCAAGCCGGAAGTCGATCCTCGTTATGTAAATTTCGTCGATCTGCACCGCTGGGTGCTGGCCTTGCCAGAATTCAGCGACGATCCGTCACGTGGCGGTGAGAAGGTGCTCGAGGCCATCCAGGCGGCCTGGATCGAAGAAGCCGACTGAGCGTGTCCTGCAGGTTAGGCAATCCCCTGGAACCCGCGTATAATTCGCGGGTTTAATTTTTCGCAATACTCAATTTCTGGAGTTTTTCCATGGCTGTTCAACGTACTTTCTCCATCATCAAGCCAGACGCCGTTGCCAAGAACGTGATCGGCAAGATCACCACCCGCTTCGAAGAAGCCGGCCTGCGCATCGTCGCCTCGAAGATCAAGCAGCTGTCCAAGGCCGAGGCCGAAGGCTTCTACGCCGAGCACGCCGAGCGCGGCTTCTTCGGTGACCTGGTTGCCTTCATGACTTCCGGCCCGGTCGTTGTCCAGGTCCTGGAAGGCGAGAACGCCATTGCCCTGAACCGCGAGCTGATGGGTGCCACCAACCCTAAAGAAGCTGCCGCCGGCACCATCCGCGCCGACTTCGCCGAGTCGATCGACGCCAACGCCGTCCACGGTTCGGACTCCGAAGCCGCTGCTGCCCGCGAAATCGCTTACTTCTTCGCTGCTACCGAGGTAACCACTCGCTAAGCGAAGGCTTACGGGTGAAGGTGAATCCATGACGACATCGACCGGTAAAACCAACCTGCTGGGCCTGACCCAGCCGGAAATGGAAAAATTCTTCGACTCTATCGGGGAGAAACGCTTCCGTGCCGGTCAGGTGATGAAGTGGATTCACCACTTTGGCGTCGATGACTTCGACGCCATGACCAACGTCGGCAAGGCCCTGCGCGAAAAGCTCAAGGCGGTTGCCGAGGTTCGCGGCCCCGAAGTGGTCAGCGAGGACATCTCCAGCGACGGCACCCGCAAGTGGGTGGTGCGCGTATCGTCCGGCAGCTGCGTCGAGACCGTGTTCATTCCCCAGGGCAAGCGTGGCACCTTGTGTGTCTCGTCACAGGCCGGTTGCGCCCTGGACTGCAGTTTCTGCTCCACCGGCAAGCAAGGATTCAACAGCAACCTCACCGCCGCCGAAGTGATCGGCCAGGTGTGGATTGCCAACAAGTCGTTCGGCTCGGTGCCTGCCACCGTCGACCGCGCCATCACCAACGTGGTGATGATGGGCATGGGCGAGCCACTGCTGAACTTCGACAACGTGGTCGCCGCCATGCGCCTGATGATGGACGACCTGGGCTACGGCATCTCCAAGCGCCGCGTGACCCTGTCCACCTCCGGCGTGGTGCCGATGATCGACGAGCTCGCCAAGCACGTCGACGTCGCCCTGGCCCTGTCGTTGCACGCGCCCAACGATGCGCTGCGCAACGAGCTGGTGCCGATCAACAAGAAGTACCCGCTCAAGGTGCTGCTCGAGTCGTGCATGCGCTACATGTCGACCCTGGGCGAAAAACGCCACCTGACCATCGAGTACACCCTGCTCAAGGACGTCAACGACCAGCTGGCCCATGCAGAAGAGATGGCCGTGCTGCTCAAGGACATCCCCTGCAAGATCAACCTGATCCCGTTCAACCCGTTCCCGCATTCGGGCTACGAGCGGCCGAGCAACAATGCCATCCGCCGTTTCCAGGACTACCTGCACCACGCCGGCTACAACGTCACCGTGCGTACCACCCGGGGCGAGGACATCGACGCGGCCTGTGGCCAGCTGGTCGGCCAGGTGATGGACCGCACCCGTCGCAGCGAGCGCTACATTGCCGTACGGCAGGTGAGCGCCGACGGTGACGTGCAAGACAGCACCGTGCGCAACTGACGGGAACCTGGCCCATGACCCCGCGCGCCGCGCTGTCGATCCTGTCGCTTGTGCTGCTGGCCGGCTGCGTGTCCAGCGGTGGCCATGACCCGTTGGCCAGCCGGCAGGGGCGAGAGGCGGCAGGCCAGGCGTACGTGCAGTTGGGCATGGGCTATTTGCAACAAGGTTTGACCGAGCAGGCCAAGGCGCCCTTGCTGCGCGCCCTGGCCCTCGACCCGCGTGATGCCGACGCGCACGGTGCGCTGGCCCTGGTGTTCCAGGCACAGGATGAGCCGCCGCTGGCCGACGCGCACTACCGCAAGGCCCTGGCCGAGCGGCCTGGTGACACGCGGTTACGCAACAATTACGGCAGTTTCCTATATGCTCGGGGACAATACCGCGAGGCCAAGCAGATGTTTCGCCAAGCCGCCGCCGATACCCTGTATCCTGAGCGTTCGCGAGTCTTCGAGAACCTCGGCCTCACGGCCTTGAAGCTCGAGCGCCGCGACCAGGCGCGGGCATACCTGGAAAAAGCCTTGATGCTCGACCCGCGGCAACCCCGCGCGTTGCTTGAAATGGCTGAGTTATCCTTCGAAGACAGGCATTATGTGCCGGCCCGGGACTTTCATGATCGCTTCAGCCAGTCGAGCGAGCACAATGCCCGTAGCCTGTTGCTGGGCAGCCGCCTGGCGCGGGTCTTCGACCAAGGCGACACCCTGGCCGAGATGGGCCTGCAACTACAACGACTTTATCCCGGTACGCCGGAATATCAGCAATACCTGTCGGAGCAACGATGAAAGCCGCGCACCCCGAAGTAGCAGCAGCGACTCGCCAGAATCCCGGTGAGGTCTTGCGCCAGGCCCGCGAAAGCCGGGACTGGTCGCAAGCCGAGGTGGCGCGCAAGCTCAACCTGACCGTGAGTTCCCTGAACAACCTGGAGACCGGCGCCTTCGACAAGCTGCCCGGGCACACTTTTGCCCGCGGCTATATCCGTGCCTACGCCAAGCTCATGGACATGGACCAGGTCCCCTTGGTCCAGGCATTCGACCACTACACCGGTACCCATGCCCAGGGCAGCGAAGTCCACTCGCTGGGACGCATCGAAGAGCCGGTGCGCCTGTCGCACAACATCCTGCGCGGGGTGAGCCTGCTGTTGCTGCTGATCGTCATTGGCGGCGGCTTCTTCTGGTGGCAGGACCAGGGCAGCATGCGTGGCAAGGACCTGTCGCGCATCGCCATGGAGCACGTCGAGGTCGAAAGCGCCGACGGCACCACCCAGATCCATCCGCTCGACGAGCCCGAGGACCAGGCCGTCAGCGCCGCCCAGCAGCCACCGAGCGCGCCGTTGCCGCTCGACCAGGCTGAGTCGCAGGCACCAGAGGATGCGAGCGGCGCACCGGCGGCCGACGCCGCCGCGCCTGCCGTTCCGCCAGTGGCCAGCGCCGCGCCGGCGCAGGCCCAGGCCCCGGCCGTGACGCCCGGCGTGCCCGCCGTGGCCACCCCGGCGCCTGTCGCCCCGGCCGCGCCCGCAGCGCCTGCTGCCCAGGTACCCGCGGCCACGACCGCGCAGCCCGCTACCCCGGTCCAGGCGGGCGAGGGCACGGTACATATCCAGTTCACCGCCGATTGCTGGACCTCGGTCACCGATGGCAACGGCAAGGTGCTGTTCAGCGCCATCAAGCGCAAGGGCGACAGCCTGGACCTCAACGGCAAGCCGCCGTTCGCGGTGCGCCTGGGCTTCGCCCGCGGCGCGCAGGTCAGCTACAACGGCCAGGCCGTCGACATTTCCCCGTTTACCAGCGGCCAGACCGCTCGCCTGAAGTTGGGACAGTAACTCATGCACGGTGAATCTCCGATCAAACGTCGCGAATCCCGCAAGATCTGGGTCGGCAACGTGCCGGTCGGTGGGGATGCCCCCATCGCGGTACAGAGCATGACCAACACCGACACCAACGATGTCGACGCCACCGTCGCGCAGATCAACCGGCTGGTCGATGCCGGTGTCGACATCGTCCGCGTCTCGGTGCCCGACATGGACGCCGCCGAAGCCTTCGGCCGCATCAAGCAGCGGGTCAGCGTGCCGCTGGTGGCCGATATCCACTTCGACTACCGCATCGCCCTGCGGGTGGCCGAGCTGGGCGTCGACTGCCTGCGCATCAACCCCGGCAACATCGGCCGCGAGGACCGCGTGCGCGCGGTGGTCGACGCTGCCCGTGACCGCGGTATCCCGATTCGCATCGGGGTCAACGCCGGCTCGCTGGAAAAGGACCTGCAGAAAAAGTACGGCGAACCGACCCCGGCCGCGCTGGTCGAGTCGGCGCTGCGTCATGTCGAGCACCTGGACCGCCTGGATTTCCAGGACTTCAAGGTCAGCGTCAAGGCCTCCGATGTGTTCATGGCGGTCGAGGCCTACCGCCTGCTGGCCAGGCAGATCGTCCAGCCGCTGCACCTGGGCATCACCGAAGCCGGTGGCCTGCGCTCGGGGACGGTGAAGTCCGCGGTCGGCCTGGGCATGCTGCTGGCCGAAGGCATCGGCGATACCATCCGTATCTCGCTGGCTGCCGACCCGGTCGAGGAGGTGAAGGTCGGCTACGACATCCTCAAGTCGCTGCGCCTGCGTTCGCGTGGCATCAACTTCATCGCCTGCCCGAGCTGCTCGCGGCAGAACTTCGACGTGGTCAAGACCATGAACGAGCTCGAGGGACGCCTCGAAGACCTGCTGGTGCCGATGGACGTGGCCGTGATCGGCTGCGTGGTCAACGGTCCGGGCGAAGCCAAGGAAGCCCATGTAGGCCTCACCGGCGGTACGCCGAACCTGATCTACATCGATGGCAAGCCCGCGCAGAAGCTGACCAATGACAACCTGGTCGAGGAGCTCGAAAGGCTCATCCGCCAGAAAGCGGCCGAGAAGGCCGAGGCCGACGCGGCATTGATCGCCCGTGGCTGACACACAGAATCGTAAGGATCTTCCGTGAGCAAAATGCTGCAAGCCATTCGTGGCATGAACGACATCCTGCCCGAGCAGACCCCGTTGTGGCGCTATTTCGAAAGCACCGTCGCCGGCCTGCTGGACACCTACGGCTACCGTCAGATCCGCACGCCGATCGTCGAGTTCACCGAGCTGTTCAAGCGCTCGATCGGCGAAGTCACCGATATCGTCGAGAAAGAGATGTACACCTTCGACGACCGCAACGGTGACTCCCTGACCCTGCGCCCCGAAGGCACCGCGGCCTGCGTGCGCGCCGTGCTCGAGCATGGCATCAGCGGCAATGGCCAGGTGCAGAAGCTGTGGTACATCGGCCAGATGTTCCGCCACGAGCGCCCGCAGAAGGGCCGCTACCGCCAGTTCAACCAGATCGGTGTCGAAGTGTTCAACCTCGACGGCCCCGACATCGATGCCGAGCTGATCGTGCTGACCTGGCGCCTGTGGGGCCTGCTGGGCCTGCGTGATGCCGTCAAGCTCGAACTCAACAGCCTGGGCACCAGCGAAGCCCGCGCGCGTTATCGTGACGCGCTGGTCGAGTTCCTCTCGGCACGCCTGGACCAGCTGGACGAAGACAGCCAGCGCCGCCTCAAGAGCAACCCGCTGCGCATCCTCGACAGCAAGGACGCCAGCACCCAGGCGGTACTGGTCGGCGCGCCGAAGCTCGAGGACTACCTCGACGAAGAATCGCGCCTGCACTTCGAGGGCCTCAAGGCCCGCCTGGACGCGGCCGGCATTCCGTTCGTGATCAACACCAAGCTGGTGCGCGGCCTGGACTACTACAGCAAGACCGTGTTCGAGTGGGTCACCGACAAGCTCGGTGCCCAGGGCACTGTCTGCGCCGGCGGCCGCTACGACGGCCTGGTCGAGCAGATGGGCGGCAAGCCGACCCCGGGGGTGGGCTTTGCCATGGGCATCGAGCGCCTGATCCTGCTGCTCGAGACCCTGGAGCTGGTGCCCGAGTCGATCAACCGCCAGGTCGACGCCTACCTGTGCGCCTTTGGCGAGCAGGCCGAGCTTGCCGGCCTGGCGTTGAGCGAGCGTTTGCGTGATCGCCTGCCGGGCTTGCGCCTGCAGGTCAACGCCGGTGCCGGCAGCTTCAAGAGTCAGTTCAAGAAGGCCGACAAGAGCGGTGCGCTGTTCGCGCTGATTCTCGGGGACGACGAACTGGCGCAACAAGTGGTAGGTTTCAAGCCCCTGCGTGGTCAGGGCGAACAACAGAACATTGCCTGGGATGCTCTTGCCGAGCATCTGCAAACCGCTCTCGCCCAGGCGTGAAGCGGCCGAATTGCTGAAAAGGAGTATTGGGGTGTCGAGTACCGATGAAGAACTGGTCGCGGTCAAGGACTGGTGGGAACGCAATGGCAAGCCACTGCTGACCGGCGCTCTGCTGGCCGCCGTGGTGGTCCTGGGCTGGCAAGGCTGGCAGAAGTACCAGAGCAACCAGTCGCAAGGTGCTTCCAGCCTGTATCAGGCGCTGCTTGAGACCAGCCTGACGCCGAGCGGCGAGCCCGACGCGGCCAAGGTCGCTGAGCTGTCCGGCAAGCTCAAGAGCGAATATGGCGGCACCGCCTACGCCCAGTACGCCAGCCTGTTCGTGGCCAAGGTCGCGGTCGACAGCGCCAGGCTGGACGACGCCGCTGGCGAGCTCAAGAGTGTGATGGACAAGCCGGCCGACGCCACCCTGGGCGAGATCGCGCGCCAGCGCCTGGCACGCGTGCTGGCCGCGCAGGACAAGGCCGACGAGGCCCTGAAACTGCTCGACGGCGACGCCGACAAGGCCTTCCTGGCCAGCCGCGAGGAGCTCAAGGGCGACCTGCTGGTGCAGCTGGGTCGTGCCGACGATGCCCATGGTGCTTACGAAAAAGCCAAGGCCGCGCTGTCCGATGACGCCGCGGTCGGTGGCCTGCAACTGAAGCTGGATGACCTGGCCAAAGGGGATGCCTGACGTGATCGGTTGGAAACATGCAGCAGTGCTGGCCCTGGCCGTCCTGGCCGCGGGTTGCAGCAGCAACAGCAAGAAGGAACTTCCCCCGGCCGAGCTGACCCAGTTCACCGAAGAAGTCGTGCTCAAGAAGCTCTGGAGCCGTTCGATCGGTGACGGCCAGGGCGACACCTTCAACATGCTCGTCCCGGCGATCGAGAACGACCGCATCTACGCCGCCGATGTGACCGGCGTGGTGATGTCGCTGGACCGCAACAACGGCGACGTGGCCTGGAAGAAAGACCTCGAGCTGCCGGTATCCGGCGCCGTGGGCGTGGGTTACGGCATGGTCATGCTCGGTACCATCAAGGGCGACGTGATTGCCCTGGACGCCAGCACCGGTGAAGAGCGCTGGCGCTCGAAGGTGACCAGCGAGGTGCTCGCGCCGCCTGCCACCAACGGTGACGTGGTGGTCGTGCAGACCCAGGACGATCGCGTGATCGGCCTGGATGCCGCCACCGGCGATCGCCGCTGGATCTACGAGAGCACCCCGGCGGTACTGACCCTGCGTGGCACCGGTGCGCCGATCGTCACCAACCGCCTGGCGGTCGCGGGGCTGTCCACCGGCAAGGTGGTCGCCCTCGACACCCAGAACGGCGTGCCGGTCTGGGAAGCGCGCGTGGCCGTGCCGCAAGGTCGTTCGGAACTCGAGCGCGTGGTCGACATCGATGGCGGCCTGCTGCTGTCCGGTGGCGTGCTGTACGTGTCGAGCTACCAGGGCCGCGTCGCCGGCCTGGACCTGGAAAGCGGCCGTGTGCTCTGGCAGCGTGATGCTTCCAGCTACACGGGTGTCGCCCAGGGCTTCGGCAACGTCTACGTGAGCCTGGCTTCGGGCACCGTGGAAAGCGTCGACGAGCGTTCCTCCAGCGCCTTGTGGAGCAACGATCAACTGGCACGTCGCCAGCTGTCGGCGCCGGAAGTGTTCTCCAGCTACGTGGCCGTGGGTGACCTCGAGGGCTACCTGCACCTGCTGAGCCAAGTCGATGGCCGTTTCGTCGGCCGTGAGCGTATCGACAGCGATGGCCTGCGCGCCCGGCCCCTGGTGGTCGGCGACACCATCTATGTCTTTGGCAACAGCGGCAAGCTCGAGGCACTGACCGCCCGCTGAAGCTATGCTTGAGGCCTGTGGGCCTTGGGCAGCGGCACTTCGGTGCCGCCCAAACTCCGGCCGCTGCCCTGCAGCGGCTTTTGTATTTTTCGAATTCAAGCAGTGGAGAGCCGAATGGTTCCCGTAATCGCCCTGGTGGGCCGGCCGAACGTCGGTAAATCCACCATGTTCAACCGCCTGACCAAGACCCGCGATGCCATCGTCGGCGACCTGTCGGGCCTGACCCGCGACCGCCAGTATGGCGAAGCCAAATGGCAGGGCCGCAGCTACATCCTGATCGACACCGGTGGTATCACCGGCGACGAGGCAGGCATGGACGAGAAGATGGCCGAGCAGTCGCTGATGGCCATCGAGGAAGCCGACTACGTGCTGTTCCTGGTCGATGCCCGCGCTGGGATGACCGCCGCAGACCAGATGATCGCCGAGCACCTGCGCAAGCGGAACAAGCAGTCGTTCCTGGTCGCCAACAAGATCGACCACATCGACCCCGACACCGCGCGCGCCGAGTTCTCGCCGATGGGCATGGGCAACGCGATCCCGGTAGCGGGCGCCCAGGGCCGTGGCATCAACAGCCTGCTCGAGACCGTGCTGGGCAACCTGCCGCGCGACAAGGAAGAAGACGCGCTGGACGAAGACGTCGCCGAAGGCCAGGAAGCGGTCCGCATCCCCGGCCCGAGCGAGAAGGATGGCATCAAGATCGCCATCATCGGTCGTCCGAACGTGGGCAAGTCGACCTTGGTCAACCGCATGCTCGGCGAAGAGCGCGTGGTGGTGTACGACGAGCCGGGCACGACCCGCGACAGCATCTACATCCCGTTCCAGCGCGATGACGAGAAATACACCCTGATCGACACCGCGGGCGTGCGCAAGCGCGGCAAGATCCACGAGGAAGTCGAGAAGTTCTCGGTGGTCAAGACGCTGCAGGCGATCAAGGACGCCAACGTGGTGATCTTCGTCATG
>JAQZAY010000394.1 GCA_029239415.1 Pseudomonas sp.
CTTCGACCAGGGCCCGGACATGACAATCGACAAGACCGTTATTGATACGCTGGTAATCGGCGCAGGCCAGGCTGGCGTCGCCATGAGCGAACACTTGAGCAAACTCGGCGTGCCGCACCTGGTGCTGGAACGCAACCGCATCGCCGAGGCCTGGCGCACCGGCCGCTGGGATTCGCTGGTGGCCAACGGGCCGGTCTGGCACGACCGCTTCCCCGGCCTCGAATTCGACCTGGACCCGGATGCATTCGCCGGCAAGGACCAGGTCGCCGATTACTTCGAGGCCTATGCGCATAAATTCAACCTGCCGATCCGCACGGGTGTCGAGGTGAAGAAGGTGGTGCGCAACGCCGACCGTCCGGGCTTCACCATCGAGACCTCCCAGGGCGTGATCCAGGCCAACCGCGTGGTCGCCGCCACCGGCCCGTTCCAGCGCCCGGTAATCCCGCCGATCGCGCCGAAGGATCCGTCCCTGCATCAGATCCACTCGGCCGCCTACTACAACCCCGAGCAGCTGCCAGAGGGCGCGGTGCTGGTGGTGGGTGCCGGTTCTTCCGGCGTGCAGATCGCCGAGGAGCTGATGCGCGCAGGGCGCAAGGTCTACCTGTCGGTCGGTGCCCATGACCGCCCGCCTCGGGCCTACCGCAACCGCGACTTCTGCTGGTGGCTCGGCGTGCTGGGCGAGTGGGATGCCGAGATCGCCAAGCCCGGGCGCGAGCACGTGACCATTGCCGTGAGCGGCGCACGGGGCGGTCATACCGTGGACTTCCGCGCCCTCGCGAACCGGGGCATGCACCTGGTTGGCCTGACCAAGGCGTTCAACGATGGCGTGGTGAGCTTCCAGGACGACCTGGCGGCCAACCTCAACCGGGGGGACGAGAACTACCTGGCCTTGCTCGATGCCGCCGATGCCTACATCGAACGCAACGGCCTGGACCTGCCCGAAGAGCCTGAGGCGCGGCGCCGTCATCCAGAGCCTGAGTGCGTCAGCCACCCGATCGCCGAACTCGACCTGGCCAAGGCGGGCGTCACCTCGGTCATCTGGGCCACTGGCTACTCCACCGACTTCAGCTGGCTGCAGGTCGACGCCTTCGACAGCAACGGCAAGCCCAAGCACCAGCGTGGCGTGTCCAGCGAACCGGGCGTGTACTTCATCGGCCTGCCATGGCTCTCGCGCCGGGGCTCCTCGTTCATCTGGGGGGTATGGCACGACGCCAAGCACGTTGCTGGCCACATCGCTACCCAACGCACCTACCTTGCCTATCGAGACCGCACGCAGCGCCAGGCCGATGCCGAGCTTGCGTTCGACACAACCCGCCTACAGGGAATCAACTGATGCCAACCCATACCCGCATCCGCATGTTCAACACCAAGGCCACCTACCCCAACCAGACCCTGGACAACGACCTGTGCCAGGCCGTGCGGGCCGGCAATACCATCTATGTGCGCGGCCAGGTCGGCACCGACTTCGAAGGCCGCCTGGTCGGCCTTGGCGATCCGCGCGCGCAAGCCGAGCAGGCGATGAAAAACGTCAAGCAGCTGCTTGAGGAGGCAGGCTCGGACATGTCGCACATCGTCAAGACCACCACCTACATCACCGACCCGCGCTTTCGCGAGGCGGTGTACCAGGAGGTCGGCAAGTGGCTCAAGGGCGTGTTCCCCATCTCCACCGGGCTCGTGGTAGCCGGCCTGGCCCAGCCCGAATGGCTGATGGAGATCGATATCATCGCGGTGGTGCCAGACGACCTGTAAACCCCCGCGTCTTGCCTGGCTGAGTCAGATCCGCGCCAGCTCTTCGCGGCAGAAGTCCACGAACAGCTGCGCGGGCTTGGTCAGCTGCACCCGCTTCAGTCGCGCCGCCGCCAGGCCCGAGGTCGCCACCGGCTCGGCGATCTCCACCGTCACCACCTTCTGCCCGTCATAGGTACACTCCGAATGCGGCCGGGTCACCAGCAGCGAAAACCCGAACCCCTGCCCCACCATCCCGCGGACCATCTCGATCGAAGGCGAGCTGAACACGATGTTCGGCGTCAGCCCCATCTCGTTGAACAGGCTGACGAAGTAGGTACGGCTGGGCGCCACGTCGAGCAGGATCATCGGCTCAGGGCACAGGTCGCGCAGCGACACCTGGGCCTGGCTGGCAAACCGGTGCTTCTCGGGCAGCAGCACGTAGGGCTTTTGCGCAGGCATCAGCGGCTCGGCCTCGATGGTGCCGTCGAGGTCGTGGTCATAGAGGAAGGCGACATCGAAGGTACCTGCGGTCAGTCCCTGGATCAGGTCTTGCTGCTCGCCGTCGCGCAGGCGTATATCGACGCCTGGGTAGCGCTGGCGAAACCCGGCGATCAGCCGCGGCAGGTACAGGGGAGCCACGGTCTCGAAGCAGCCGATGTCGATCTGCCCGGCCACCGTATCGTTGTCTGCCAGGGCGTTCTGCTCGAACTCGTGGGTCATCTGCAGCAGCGCCCGGGTCTTGGCGTAGAAGCGCTTGCCGCTGGGGGTCAGCGACACGCCCTGGGCATGATGGCGGATGAACAACTGCACGCCGAAGCTTTCCTCGAGGCTCTTGATGGCGGTCGAGATGGACGGCTGGGCGATGTACAGCTGGCGGGAGGCCTCGGCCACGCTGCCGGCCTCGACGGTGGTGACGAAATACTTGAGTTGTCGCAGGGTATAGGCAGCCACAGGCACCTCTCTGGCGCTGGGGATACAGCGCGCGAACGGATAGGGATAAGCATCACCTTACCCTAGCGGCGCGGCGTCGGGCGTGTGCCCGGGAAAGGATTTACCTTGGGATGAAAGATATTTTCGCTGGCCTTGCAGTTGCCGCGGCGCGGAAGGAAAGACCCCGCCTGCGCCACGACCAGGGATCGGTTACTTCACCACGCCACAGGCAAAGCGCGCACCACCGCCACCGAGTGCTTCGGGATGATCGCTGTGGTTGTCGCCACCGGCATGCACCATCAGTGCATGGCCCTTGAAGTCTTCGGCCTTCAGGCGCGGCGCGAGCACCGGGTAGGTGGCCTTGCCGTCGGCACCGACATAGATCGCAGGCAGGTCACCCTTGTGGCCGCTGTCGTCGTAGGGGCCCTTGTGCGCGTTGGTCTTGGCAGGGTCCCAGTGGCCGCCCGCGGCACCCGCCGGGACTGTCTTGCCGTCGACCTGGGCGACGTCGCAGGATGGGTTCTGGTGCAGGTGGAAGCCGTGCACGCCCGGGGGCAGGTCCTTCAAGTCCGGAGTCAGCAGGGTGCCGTACTTGTTCTGCTCGAGGGTGATGCTGCCGATCGGCTTGCCGACGCCATCGGGCCCTGCCAGGTTGAGCTCGACGGTCTGCGCCTGGGCCAGGCCGGCGGTGGCCAGCAAGGCGGTCAATACGACTGCTTTCATCTTCGTCTCTCCATTGATTGAGGCTGTTGTCCTGCAAGCTGACAATAATAACCACGCTCATGTCCATTCGTCGCGCCACGGGTCGATCAAATTCAACTCCATGCTGGTCGAGGTTTCTCAAGGGAACAGTCATCAAGTCTGCGACAGGAGTATCGGTAT
>JAQZAY010000395.1 GCA_029239415.1 Pseudomonas sp.
GGTCTTGCCCGAACCGGTCTCGCCGGCGATGACCAGCACCTGGTTTTCCTGCAAGGCCTTCTTGATCTCGTCACGCTTGGCCGCGATCGGCAGGCTGTCATCGTAGCGGATGCGCGGCACGCTGGCGGCGCGCGCGGCCACCTGGGCGCAGGAGGCCTGGACCTTCTCGACCCACTGGGCCAGACGCGTCTCGTCCGGGCGCTTGCGCAAGTCGTGCAGTTGCCGGCGCAGGCGATGGCGGTCGGCAATCATGGCGTGGTCGAGGTTCTTCAGCAGCTGTTCTATCGCGTGATCTGTCATCGGGCTTTCTGGTTGCGCAGGTGAGCCTGCTTTTTCATGATCGGTACGTGCAGGGGTGCGATTGTCGCAGATTTGCATCCGCAGCGCCGCCCTGGCGTTACCGCTAAATGTTTAGCCGCAGGGCATGTGAACGTCTTCAAACGCTGATTTAATCAACCGTGCGCCGCATGTGACCATCTCGCCATGCCTCCTATTCCTTGTTCTGCCCGCCCTGCGTCCCGCCCTTCGCTCGCGAAGGCCAGGGCGTGTTCAGGGGAGAATCCTCTGGTGCACATCATCCTTGCCTTCTGGGCCCTGTGGCACTGCCGCCACGCCCGCCCGCCGGATACCTCGCCCGCCCCGCGCTGACATTGCCCGGCCATGAGTGGCCGACACCCTCAGTCCGACGGACCGCCATGGCGTGGTCCGCCACATGCGCCCATGGCGCGAGCGAATTCCATGCACTTTGCCCCCCTGGAACAGGCCCGATGCTTTCTGGCCGAAAACCCTGATATCGAAATGATCGAGCTGTTCATCCTGGACGCCAATGGCGTGCCGCGCGGCAAGCTGCTGCACCGTGACGAGCTGCTGGCGGTCTATGCAAGCGGACGGCCGCTGCCCAGCACCATACTGGGCCTGACCATCAACGGCGACGATGTCGAAAACTCGGGCCTGGTCTGGGACGTCGGCGACATCGACTGCCGCGCCTACCCCCTGGAGGGCAGCCTGGTGCGCATGCCCTGGCGCCAGATACCGACCGCGGCCTTGCAGGTCAGCATGCACCCGAGCCAGGGCCTGCCGGCCAGCGTGGCCGACCCTCGTCATCTGCTGGTCAGGGCCGTCGAGGCTCTCCAGGCCGAGGGCTACCACCCGGTGATGGCCTGCGAACTGGAATTCTACCTGCTCGATACGCGACGCGACGCCCACGGCCGCCCGCAACCGGCGCTCGACCAGGACTGCGGGAGGCCACGCCAGACCCAGGTCTACGGGCTACGGGAGCTGGAGCAGATCGAGCCCTTCCTCAAGGACCTCTACGCCGCCTGCAGAGCCCAGGGAATACCGGCGCGCACGGCGATATCCGAGTACGCCCCGGGCCAGGTGGAAATCACCCTGGAACATGGTCCGGCGCTGACCGCGATGGACCAGGCCGTGCGCTACAAGCGTCTGGTCAAGGGCGTCGCCCATGCCCACGGGATGCAGGCCTGCTTCATGGCCAAGCCGTTCGATGATCTGGCCGGGACCGGCATGCACATGCATGTCAGCCTGGCCGATGCCCAGGGCCACAACCTGTTCGCCAGCGAAGATCCAGCCGGTACCCCGCTGCTGCGCCACGCGGTCGGTGGCATGCTGGCCAGCCTGCTCGACTCGCTGCTGCTGTTCTGCCCCAACGCCAACTCCTACCGGCGCTTCCAGGCCAACAGCTATGCGCCGCTGGCGCCGACCTGGGGCGTCGACAACCGCACCGTGAGCCTGCGCGTACCGGGCGGGCCGGCCTCAACCCGACATGTCGAGCACCGTATCTGCGGCGCCGACGCCAATCCCTACCTCGCGGCCGCGGCGATTCTCGCTGGCATCCAGCGCGGCCTGCGCGAACAGCGCGATCCGGGAGCGCCGGTTGCCGGCAATGGCTATGCCCAGGCCACCGAACACTTGCCCGGCGACTGGCTTACCGCCCTGTGCGCCCTGGAGCGTTCGCACTGGGCGCGCGAGGCATTTGGCGAGGCTTTTCTGGGTGTGTACCTCAAGGTCAAGCGCGCCGAGCACCGGCAGTTCATGGCCGAAGTCGGGGAGCAGGACTGGCGCTGGTACCTGACCCAGGCCTGACCCCAACCTTTCGTGACTCAAGGAAACGCTCATGAATGCAGCACTCGACAACGGTCCGGCCCAGCGCAGCCCTTCCTACTACACCGCCAGCCTCAATGACGCCACTCAGTACCCGACCCTCCAGGGCAGCGTGCAGGTGGATGTGGCGATCATCGGCGGTGGTTTCACCGGGGTGGCCACGGCGGTGGAACTGGCCGAGCGCGGGCTGAAGGTTGCCATCGTCGAAACCCATCGTATCGGCTGGGGCGCCAGCGGGCGCAACGGCGGCCAGGTCACCGGAAGCCTCTCTGGCGACGAAGCCATGCGCAGCCAGATGCGCGCGCGGCTGGGCAGCGGCGTGGATGATTTCATCTGGCAACTTCGCTGGCGTGGCCATCAGATCATCGAACAGCGGGTGCAGCGCTACGGCATCGCCTGCGACCTCAAGCATGGACACCTGCACGCCGCCATGAAGCCTTCGCACCTGGATGAGCTGCGTGCCTTCGAGGCCGAGGCGCATCGGCGCGGGATGGGCGAGCAGGTACAACTGCTGGACCGCCAGGCCATGGCGCAGCACCTGCAGAGCCCCCTCTACCTGGGCGCATTGAAGAACCGGCGCAACCTGCACCTGCACCCGCTCAACCTGTGCCTGGGCGAGGCTCGCGCCGCCCATGGGCTGGGCGCCCTGGTGTTCGAGCGCTCCGAAGTGCTGGACATCATTCATGGTCCGCGCCCGGTGGTGGTGACCGCGCAAGGCCGGATCGAGGCACGTCAGGTGCTGCTGGCCGGCGACGTCTATCACAGGCTCGAACCGCGAAAACTCAAGGGCAAGATCTTTCCCGCCATGGGTGGCATCGTCACCACCGCGCCGCTGGGCGAACTGGCCGGGCAGATCAACCCGCAGGATCTTGCGGTGTACGACTGCCGCTTTGTCCTCGACTACTACCGCCTCACCGCCGACAAACGCCTGCTCTTCGGCGGCGGCGCCAACTACTCGGGGCGCGACTCGCGCGACATCGCCGCAGAGCTGCGACCCTGCATCGAGCGCACGTTCCCGGCGCTCAAGGGGGTAGCGATCGAGTTCCAGTGGAGTTGCGCGATGGGTATCGTGGTCAACCGCATCCCGCAGCTGGGCAAGTTGTCGGACAATGTCTGGTACTGCCAGGGTTACTCCGGGCATGGCATCGCCACCAGCCACATCATGGGCGAGATCATGGCCGAGGCACTGACGGGGACACTGGCGAAATTCGATACCTTCGCAGGATGCCGGCACGTCAAGGTGCCCATGGGGGACCTGCTGGGCAACCCGTTGCTGGCGGCGGGAATGTGGTATTACCAGATGCTCGAGCGGTTGCGCTGAAATCTGGGGGCCGCCACGCGGCCCCGGACACTCGTCAGGCGATCTTCTTCAGTCCGAGCTTCTTCATCTCTTCGTCACGCAGTTCGCGGCGCAGGAT
>JAQZAY010000051.1 GCA_029239415.1 Pseudomonas sp.
GCCAGTACTCCTACGATTTCGCTCGTCTCGGTGTGCCTGGCCTGAAAGCGTCCGTTTCCTACCTGCGCGGTGACGATGCGCGCAACACTAACGGTAATGGCACTTTCTCCGAGTGGGAGCGTGACGCACGTATCGACTACGTCATCCAGCAAGGTACCTTCAAAGGCCTGGGCACTTCCCTGCGTCACGGTGTGTACCGTGGCAGCGGAGGCAACTCCGCGGCCGATCAGGACCAGACCCGCCTGATCTTCAACTACACTTACAGCTTCATGTAAGTGTGTTGAGTAAAAAGAGCCTCGCCTAGTGCGAGGCTTTTTTTCATCTGCTTGGTGATATTCGTTATAGTTATAAATAAATCGATATTTATTCTTTTTATTTCTTCGCACAAGCAGGCACATTGAATTCCATAAGCACTCAGCCCAGGAGCCCACATCCCATGAGCATCAGACTCGGCGACATCGCACCGGATTTCGAACAGGAATCGAGCGTCGGCACCCTCCGTTTCCATGAATGGCTCGGCGACAGCTGGGGCGTGCTGTTTTCCCATCCGGCCGACTTCACGCCGGTGTGCACCACCGAACTGGGCTTTACCGCCAAGCTCAAGGAGCAGTTCGCCGAGCGTGGGGTCAAGGCGATCGCACTGTCGGTCGACCCGGTGGATTCCCATCATCGCTGGATCGATGACATCAACGAAACCCAGGACACGGTCGTCAATTTCCCGATCATCGCCGACGCCGATCGCAAGGTGTCCGGCCTGTACGACCTGATCCACCCCAACGCCAACGACACCCTCACCGTGCGCTCGCTGTTCGTGATCGATCCGAACAAGAAAGTGCGCCTGACCATCACCTATCCGGCCAGCACCGGGCGCAACTTCAACGAGATCCTGCGGGTGATCGATTCGTTGCAGCTGACCGACAACCACAAGGTGGCCACGCCGGCCAACTGGCAGGATGGGGATGACGTGGTGATCGTGCCGTCGCTCAAGGACGAGGAAGAGATCAAGCAGCGCTTCCCGCGCGGCTACCGTGCGGTCAAGCCCTACCTGCGCCTGACGCCTCAACCCAATCGCTGAATTCTTGTTGCATTGCTCTTAGCCAAGCAGGGATCTTCGGGCCGTTTCGACGGCCCTTTTTTATGTCCAGCGATTGACCGGCACCTTTGTTTGTTATCTCTTTAAGATATAAACAAATAAAGAAATATGATTTCTAGATATATGCAATGACTGCTAATGTCACCCCATCGAACCCAAGGATGAGTGTCATGCTGGTTGTGTCCATCGGCGGTAGCCCAAGTACCCGTTCGCGCTCTGGCGTGTTGCTGGAGCGTTCGCGGCAGTGGCTGCAGGACCAGGGAGTGGAAGTGGTGACATTCCAGGTACGGGACTTCCCGGCCGAGGACCTGCTCCACGCCCGTTTCGACAGCCCCCGGGTGCAGCACTTCCAGGAGCTGGTGAAGCAGGCCGATGGCGTGGTCGTCGCGACACCGGTGTACAAGGCTTCATTCGCCGGCGCCTTGAAGATCCTGCTCGACCTGCTGCCCGAGCGGGCGCTGGAGCACAAGGTGGTATTGCCGATCGCAACCGGCGGCAGCATCGCCCACATGCTGGCGGTGGACTACGCGCTCAAGCCGGTGCTGTCGGCCCTCAAGGCACAGGAAACGCTGCAGGGGATCTTTGCTGACGACAGCCAGATCGCCTACGGCGAAGGATCGACACCCGCGCAGCTCGCAGCTGCGCTGGAGCAACGCCTGCAGGACTCGCTGGAACTGTTCCATGTTGCCCTGGCCCGACGGCCCAACCCCGTCGCCCCCGGGGTACTCAACGAACGCTTGCTCAGCGCCCGCTGGAGCATCTGAGCCGCTATACGCCTTACCGATTTTCCACCTTACTCGCCCGCCAACGGGCAAGCAGGTGCAACCCGAACCCTTTCGCAGGAGAGCGCCATGCGCACAGTCTTCTTGCGTCGCGGTCTGGTCGCCCTGTTTGCGGCGGCTGTGTCCTTCGGCGCCATTACCCAAGCCCAGGCCGAGAGCCTGCGCATCGGCTATCAGAAATACGGCACCCTGGTGCTGCTCAAGGCCAAGGGCACGCTGGAAAAGCGCCTGGCCGGCCAGGGCATCAAGGTGCAATGGACCGAGTTTCCCGGCGGCCCGCAGCTGCTCGAAGGGCTCAACGTGGGCTCGATCGACTTTGGCGTGACCGGCGAAACCCCGCCCGTGTTCGCCCAGGCCGCTGGCGCCGACCTGTTGTATGTGGCCTATGAGCCGCCTGCCCCGCACAACGAGGCGATCCTGGTGCCCAAGGACTCGACGATCCAGTCGGTCAAGGAGCTCAAGGGCAAGAAGGTCGCGCTGAACAAGGGCTCCAACGTTCACTACCTGCTGGTACGCGCCCTCGAGGACGCAGGGCTCAAGTACTCCGACATCAAGCCGGTGTACCTGCCACCGGCCGATGCCCGCGCCGCCTTCGAGCGCGGCAGCGTCGACGCCTGGGTCATCTGGGACCCGTACCAGGCCGCCGCCGAGCAGCAGCTGCAGGCCCGTACCCTGCGCGACGGCAAGGACCTGGTCGACAACCACCAGTTCTACCTGGCCACCCGCGACTACGCCACCCAGCATCCGGCCGTGGTCAGCGCGCTGATCGACGAAGTGCGTGCCGTCGGCGAATGGTCGCAGGCCAACCCGCAGGAAGTCACCGACCAGGTGGCACCGCTGCTCGGCCTGCCTGCCGACATCACCCTGACCTCGGTCAAGCGCCAGGGCTACGGCGCGGCGCCGCTGACACCAGAAGTGATCACCTCGCAGCAGAAGATCGCGGACACCTTCCACACCCTGAAGCTCATCCCCACGCCCTTGAGCATCAAGGATGTGATCTGGACCCCCCCGGCCAAGGTCGCTACCGCGCCCTGACTTTTTCGCCTGCGCCGGGGCGCCGCCCCGGCCTGGGCCACCCTTGAGGAGACAACTCCAATGAGCCTTGACATCTTCTGGTTCCTTCCCACGCACGGTGACGGCAAGTACCTGGGCACCTCCGAAGGCGCCCGTGCGGTCGATCATGGCTACCTGCAGCAGATCGCCCAGGCTGCCGACCGCCTTGGCTTCGGTGGCGTACTGATCCCCACCGGCCGGTCGTGCGAAGACTCCTGGCTGGTGGCAGCGTCGCTGATCCCGGTAACCCAGCGCCTGAAGTTCCTCGTGGCCCTGCGCCCAGGGATCATTTCCCCGACCGTCGCGGCGCGCCAG
This sequence comes from Pseudomonas sp., assembly GCA_029239415.1. The sequence continues at coordinate 3,244 of JAQZAY010000051.1, forward strand.
GCGGCAACGCTGGATCGCCTGTCCAACGGCCGTGCGCTGTTCAACCTGGTCACCGGCGGCGACCCGGAGGAGCTGTCCGGCGATGGCCTGTTCCTCAGCCACGAAGAGCGCTACCAGGCCTCGGTCGAGTTCACCCGCATCTGGCGCCGCGTGCTCGAAGGCGAAGTCGTCGACTACGACGGCCAGCACATCCAGGTCAAGGGCGCCAAGCTGCTCTACCCTCCGGTCCAGCAACCACGTCCTCCACTGTACTTCGGTGGCTCCTCCGATGCCGCCCAGGACCTGGCCGCAGAGCAGGTCGAGCTGTACCTGACCTGGGGCGAGCCGCCAGCGGCCGTGGCCGAGAAGATCGAGCAAGTACGCGCCAAGGCTGCTGCCCAAGGCCGTACCGTACGCTTCGGCATCCGCCTGCACGTGATCGTGCGCGAAACCAATGCCGAGGCCTGGCAGGCCGCCGAACGCCTGATCTCGCACCTGGACGATGACACCATCCAGCGCGCCCAGGCCTCGCTGGCACGCTTCGACTCGGTCGGCCAGCAGCGCATGGCTGCCCTGCACGGCGGCAACCGCGACAACCTCGAAGTCAGCCCCAACCTGTGGGCCGGCGTCGGCCTGGTGCGTGGCGGTGCCGGCACGGCGCTGGTCGGCGACGGCCCGACTGTGGCGGCACGGGTCAAGGAGTACGCGGACCTGGGCATCGACACCTTCATCTTCTCGGGCTATCCACACCTGGAAGAGTCGTACCGCGTGGCCGAGCTGCTGTTCCCGCACCTGGAAATCAACCGCCCGGAGCAGCCGCATGGCGCGAACTACGTGAGCCCGTTTGGCGAGATGGTGGCCAACGACATCCTGCCCAAGGCTGCGGCACAGAGCTGAGGAAGCCGACATGAGTCGTTCTATTTCATCATCATGGTCACACCGCCTGGCGCCCTGGGCCCTGCCGGTGCTGCTGCTGGCGGTCTGGCAGCTGGCGGTCAGCGCAGGCTGGCTGTCGACCCGCATCCTGCCCGCGCCAAGCGAGGTAGTCTCTGCGGGGGTCGAGCTGGTGCGCAGCGGCGAGATCTGGTCGCACCTGGCGATCAGTGGCTGGCGCGCCGCGCTGGGCTTTGTCATCGGTGGCAGCATCGGCCTGGTGCTGGGCTTCATCACCGGCTTGTCGAACTGGGGCGAGCGCCTGCTCGACAGTTCGGTGCAGATGATCCGCAACGTGCCGCACCTGGCACTGATCCCATTGGTGATCCTGTGGTTCGGCATCGACGAGTCGGCGAAGATCTTCCTGGTCGCCCTGGGCACGCTGTTCCCGATCTACCTGAACACCTACCACGGCATCCGCAACGTCGATCCGGCGCTGGTCGAGATGGCGCGCAGCTACGGCTTGTCCGGCTTCTCACTGTTCAGCCAGGTGATCCTGCCGGGCGCCTTGCCCTCGATCCTGGTGGGCGTGCGCTTTGCCCTGGGCTTCATGTGGCTGACGCTGATCGTCGCCGAGACCATCTCGGCCAATGCCGGCATCGGCTACCTGGCCATGAACGCACGGGAATTCCTGCAGACCGACGTGGTGGTGCTGGCCATCGTGCTCTACGCCGTGCTCGGCAAGCTTGCCGACCTCGCCGCCCGTGGCCTGGAACGTGTCTGGCTGCGCTGGCACCCGGCCTACCAACCTGCCAAGAGGGAGGGCGCATGACCGTGCTCAAGCCACAGCCGCCACGCCTGCTGCGTGGCATACCCCTGGCGGTGCAGGGCGCGCGCAAGGCCTTTGGCCAGCGCGAAGTGCTCAAGGGCATCGACCTGCATATTCCTGCCGGCCAGTTCGTCGCCATCGTCGGGCGCAGCGGTTGCGGCAAGAGTACTTTGCTGCGCCTGCTGGCCGGTCTCGACAAGCCCACCGGCGGGCAACTGCTGGCGGGCGCCGCGCCGCTCGCCGAAGCCCGCGAGGAAACCCGGCTGATGTTCCAGGACGCGCGCCTGCTGCCCTGGAAAAAAGTCATCGACAATGTTGGCCTGGGCCTGGCCGGCGACTGGCGCCCGCGTGCCCTGCAAGCCCTGGAGGCGGTAGGCCTGGCAGACCGTGCCAACGAATGGCCGGCGGGGTTGTCAGGTGGCCAGAAACAGCGCGTGGCCCTGGCCCGTGCCCTTATCCACCAGCCACGCCTGCTGCTGCTCGACGAGCCGCTGGGCGCGCTCGATGCCCTGACCCGCATCGAAATGCAGCAATTGATCGAACGCCTGTGGCGTCAGCACGGCTTCACCGTCCTGCTGGTGACCCATGACGTCAGCGAAGCGGTCGCCGTGGCCGACCGGGTGATTCTCATCGAGGACGGTGAGGTTGGCCTGGACCTGCTGGTCGACCTGCCAAGGCCCAGGGTGCGCGGGTCGCATCGCCTGGCTGCCCTGGAAAGCGAAGTCCTCAATCGTGTCCTGTCCGACCCTGGTGCTCCACCGGAGCCGGAGCCCGTAGCCCCTTTGCCCACGCAACTGCGCTGGGCGCACTGAACCCCATCGAGCGAGAAGGAATACCACCATGACCATCAAAGCCATCAACGTCCGCAACCAGTTCAAAGGCACCGTCAAGGAGATCCTGGAAGGCCCGGTGCTATCCGAGATCGACGTACAGACCGCCTCCGGCATCGTCACGTCGGTCATCACCACCCGCTCGGTACGCGAGCTGGAACTGCAGGTAGGCAGTGAAGTGATCGCCTTCGTGAAGTCGACCGAGGTGTCCATCGCCAAATTGTGATGGTGAAGCCTGCGAGGGCTTTGCCCTCGATCGCGGGACGAGCCCGCTCCGACAGGTACCGTACTGGCCAAGGATCAGTGTGGTACCTGTGGGAGCGGGCTCGTCCCGCGATGGGCTGCAAGGCAGCCCCGGGAGCTCAGCGCTTGGGCAGGTACATCGGCAAATACAACCCCAGATATGCATCGACCACCCGCATCCCTTCCTCGGCCATGCGCGGGGTGATCACCCCGTGCAGTTGCACCGAGCGCGCATACACCCGGTCGCCCAGCTCCATCGCCAGGGCGAATACCTGCACATCCTCCGGCAACACCGGCAACTGGAAATGCCCTGCGAACACCGTGCGCAACAGGTCGCCAAGCTCGATGTCGTGCTGGCGGTCGGCCTGGATCACTTCGCTCAAGCCATGCTGGGCCAGGATCAGCTGCCGTGCGGCGGCATCCTGGTTGTAGATAGCCAGCATGCGCTGCTCGACCAGGCGCGACAGGTCATGCCAGGTGTGCAGCGCATGGCTGTCGATGGGTGCCTGTAGGCAAGCACGAAAAGCACGGTGCACATCGCCGGTCAGCGCTTCGAGCAGGGCCGGGACGCTGGCGAAGAAGTGATAGACCGACGAAGGCGGGATCTGCGCCCGCTCGGCAACGCTGTAGACCGACAGGCTGGCAACGCCCTCGTCGGCCAGCAGCGTACGCGCCGCCGCCAGGATCGAGTCGATCCTGGCCTGGCTGCTGGCGCGTGGCTTGCGGGTGATAGGGAGGCGGGTCATCAGTTGCTGATGGCCAGGATGCTGGCCTGGTAGGCGCCGACGAACAGGTCGAAATCGCCCACCTCCTGCTGTTCGAGCCTGGCCTGTTCGACCAGCGACTCGCGCGCGACGGTCTCGAAGGCTTGCTGCTGGGCAGGCTGCAGGGGCTCGGCACGGAAATGCTCGGCGTGGGCCAGGCTCTGGCGCATCGAGAAGCGCGCGAAGCCTTCCTTGTGCTCGGTCATTTTCTCCAGCACCTGCGCCGACGGGGTCAACGATGGATCGTCGACCTTGGCCTGCTGCAAGCCCACGGACTGGGCGTGTTCGGCACTGCCATGGGCCTGGTCGAGCAGCCTGGCCAGCGGCTCGATGCGCTCCAGCAGCTCGCTGGCCCAGGCCTTGAGCGTGACCGCCTCGCCCTCGCGCTGCAGCTCCAGGCCTGGGCGGCGGCCTTCCTTGACCACGCTGAGGAAGTTTTGGCTGCAGGCCCCGCATTCGCCGTCGCCCAGCGGCGGGCTATCCTCGAGCGCACAGAACAGCAGGAAGGCGTCGAGGAAGCGCGACTGCGGCAGGTCGATGCCCACCGGCAGGAATGGGTTGATGTCCAGGCAGCGCACTTCGACGTACTGCACGCCGCGCGCCATCAGGGCCTGGATCGGCCGCTCGCCCGTGTAGGCCACGCGCTTGGGCCGGATATTGGAGTAGTACTCGTTCTCGATCTGCAGGATGTTGGTGTTCAGCTGCACCCACTCGCCATCCTTGTGCGTGCCCACCTCGACATACGGCGGGTAGGGCGTGGCAACCGCCTGGCGCAGGCTGTCGGTATAGCTGGCCAGGTCGTTGTAGCACGGGGTCAGGCCCGCCTGGGCGTTGCTCTGGTAACCCAGGTCGCTCATGCGCAGGCTGGTGGCATACGGCAGGTAGAGGGTTTCGGCGTCGAACACCTCGAGCTGGTGCGCACGCCCACGCAGGAAGCCCGTGTCCAGCGCAGGCGAGGCGCCGAACAGGTACATCAGCAACCAGCTGTAGCGGCGGAAGTTGCGAATCAGGGCGATGTACGCCGCCGACTGGTAGTCGCGGTCGCTGGCCCGGCTGGCTTCGGCCTCGCGCAGCAGCGGCCAGAGCTTCTCGGGCAGCGAGAAGTTGTAGTGGATGCCGGCGATGCACTGCATGGTGCGGCCGTAGCGCAGGGCCAGGCCCTTGCGGTAGACGTGCTTGAGCTTGCCGATGTTGGAGGTGCCGTACTCGGCGATCGGGATGTTCTCCTCGGTCGGCAGCGGACAGGGCATCGACGGGCTCCACAGGTACTCGTTGCCGAGCTTGCTGTAGACGAAGCGATGGATCTGGTCGAGGCTCTCGAGGGTCTGCGCCGGATCGCTCAGGGCCGGGGTGATGAACTCCAGCAGCGACTCGGAATAATCCGTGGTGATCTGTTCGTTGGTCAGGGCCGAACCCAGCGCGTCGGGGTGCGGGGTCTGGGCCAGGCGACCGTCCTCGGTCACGCGCAGGCATTCGCGCTCAATGCCGTGCAGGCACTGCTTGAGCAGGGGGAGATTGGCGCCGAGCAGGCTCAGGCGGCGATTGAGGAGTGTGCTCAAGATGTATTCCTTCACGCGTCAGTCGCCCCAATATGGGGGTAGAGATAACGGTCTACAAGGGTAGTAGGAGAGGACTGGCGTTGTCGCCTGGTTTACGCGGTGCCGGCAGTGCCATCACACTGCCGAAAATACCGCAGATATCCGTTGGTGAGCTAGAGCGCGACGAAGGTTCCCTGGGCCTTGGCGATGAGTTTTTCGCCTTGGAGCACGTCGGCGTCGACCACCAGCGTGCGGCGCCCGGCGTGCAGCACGCGGGCGATGCACAGCACCTCGCCGTCGCTGACACCGCGCAGGTAGTTGATCTTGCACTCCAATGTGACGCTTTGGCGGTCAAAACCATGGCTGCTGGAGCAGGCCAGTCCCATGGCAATGTCCACCAGGCTGAAGATCGCCCCGCCGTGCAGGTTGCCGCCGCGGTTGCGCAGGTGCGGCTCGAGCGCCAGGGCGACCTCGGCAACGCCTTCTTCAAGGCGTTGCAGGCGGCAGCCCAGAAGCTGGCTATAGGCGCTTTGCACCAGTTCCTCGGACACCTGCATCATTTCTTCTTCAACTGCTTGGCGTTGGCGAACAGCGAGGCCATGGCGCTGTTGGCCGCCGGTGCGCTTTCGCGCGGCGGGCGGGCCGGGGCCTGCTGCTGGCGCGCGCCGCCATGCGCACGGCCACCGCGGTTGCCCTCGACCTTCTCGCCCGGGGTATCGCTCATGCGCATCGACAGGCCCACGCGCTTGCGCGGGATGTCCACTTCCATGACCTTGACCTTGACCACGTCACCGGCCTTGACCGCTTCGCGCGGGTCCTTGACGAACTTTTCCGACAGCGCCGAGATATGCACCAGGCCGTCCTGGTGCACGCCGATGTCGACGAAGGCGCCGAAGTTGGTGACGTTGGTCACCACGCCTTCGAGGATCATCCCCGGCTCCAGGTCCTTGAGGTCTTCGACGCCCTCCTGGAAGGACGCGGTCTTGAACTCGGGGCGCGGGTCGCGGCCTGGCTTGTCCAGCTCCTGGAGGATGTCGGTGACGGTCGGCAGGCCGAAGGTCTCGTCGGTGTATTTCTTCGGGTCCAGGCGCTTGAGAAAGGCGCTGTCGCCGATCAGCGAACGGATATCGCGCTCGGTCTGGGCGGCGATGCGCTGCACCAGCGGGTAGGCTTCGGGGTGGACCGCCGAGGCATCCAGGGGATTGTCGCCGTTCATCACGCGCAAGAAGCCTGCGGCCTGCTCGAAGGTCTTCTCGCCCAGGCGGCTGACTTTCTTGAGGGCGGCGCGGGTAGCGAAGGCGCCATGGGTATCACGGTGCGTGACGATGTTCTGCGCCAGGGTGGCGTTGAGCCCGGAAATGCGCGTGAGCAGGGCCACGGAAGCGGTGTTGACGTCGACGCCGACGGCGTTCACGCAGTCCTCGACCACCGCGTCCAGGCCGCGGGCCAGCTTGACCTGCGAGACATCGTGCTGGTACTGGCCGACGCCGATGGATTTCGGGTCGATCTTCACCAGCTCCGCCAGAGGATCCTGCAGGCGACGGGCGATCGACACGGCGCCGCGCAGCGAGACGTCCAGGTCGGGGAATTCGCGAGCGGCGAGCTCCGAGGCCGAGTACACCGAAGCGCCGGCCTCGGAGACCATGACCTTGGTCATCTGCAATGCTGGATACTTCTTGATCAGCTCGGCGGCCAGCTTGTCGGTCTCGCGGCTGGCGGTGCCGTTGCCGATGGCGATCAGCTCGACCGAATGCTTGGCGCAGAGGGCGGCCAGCACGGCAAGGGTGCGATCCCATTCGTTGCGTGGCACATGCGGGTAGACCGTGGCGGTGTCCAGCACCTTGCCAGTGCGGTCGACCACCGCCACCTTGCAGCCGGTGCGCAGGCCCGGGTCCAGGCCCAGGGTGGCACGCGGGCCCGCCGGGGCGGCCAGCAGCAGGTCATGCAGGTTGTGCGCGAAGACGTTGATCGCCTCGCCCTCGGCGCTGTCGCGCAGCTCGCCGAACAGGTCGGTTTCAAGGTGGGTGTACAGCTTGACCTTCCAGGTCCAGCGCACTACCTCGGCCAGCCACTTGTCGGCCGGACGATCGCGGTTGGCGACGCCAAAGTGCTCGCCGATCATCAGCTCGCACGGGTGCAGGGTGCCGGGCAGTTCTTCTCCCACCTTGAGCGATGCGCTCAGCACGCCTTCGTTGCGCCCGCGGAAAATCGCCAGGGCGCGGTGCGAGGGTACGCCACGCAGCAGTTCGTCATGGGCGAAGTAGTCGCGGAACTTGGCGCCTTCTTCTTCCTTGCCGGCGATCACGCGGGCGCTGAGCACGGCTTCTTGCTTGAGAAAGCCGCGCAGTTTCTCGAGCAAGCCTGCGTCTTCGGCGAAGCGTTCCATGAGGATGTACTTGGCGCCGTCCAGCGCTGCCTTGACGTCGGCCACGCCCTTGTCCGCGTCGACAAAGCGCGCGGCTTCGGTTTCCGGCGAGCGCCGCGGGTCGTCGAACAGGCCGTCGGCCAGCTCGCCCAGGCCGGCTTCCAGGGCGATCTGGCCCTTGGTGCGGCGTTTCTGCTTGTACGGCAGATAGAGGTCTTCGAGGCGGGTCTTGGTGTCGGCCAGCTTGATCTCGCGCGCCAGTTCAGGGGTCAGCTTGCCCTGCTCCTCGATGCTCGACAGGATGCTCGCGCGGCGGTCGTCGAGCTCGCGCAGATAGCGCAGGCGCTCTTCCAGGTGGCGCAACTGGGTGTCATCCAGGCTGCCGGTGACTTCCTTGCGGTAACGGGCGATGAAAGGCACGGTCGAACCTTCATCCAGTAACGACACGGCCGCCTCGACCTGCTGTGGACGAACGCCCAGTTCCTCGGCGATACGGCTGTTGATGCTGTCCATGAAACCACCTGAAAAATTGTGAGTGCTTGAGGCCGCGGGTGGGCACCAGGTGCCGGCGACGCTGGATGAAAGCGGCGCATTATACCTACCCAGTCCGGCTTGCGGTGATGGCCGCGGGCCACGCCGGGTGGGCAGCAGTGGCACCCGGGGAAAAATCTGCTAACAATGCACACGGCACGATCGAATGTGGCTACGCCATAATGCGCGCCGAGATCATAGGAGCTTTCAATGACCAGCACTGCAAACAACGCGGAAGGCGAGAAGATACTCATCGTCGACGACGATCCCGGGCTGAGCAGCCTGCTTGAGCGATTCTTCACCAGCAAGGGCTATCGCGCCCGCGCCGTGCCCAACGTCGAGCAGATGGACCGGTTGCTGGCGCGCGAGGTGTTCAACCTGGTGGTGCTCGACCTGATGCTGCCTGGCGAAGATGGCCTGTCGGCCTGCCGCCGCCTGCGCGCGGCGAACAACAACATCCCGATCATCATGCTCACCGCCAAGGGCGACGAGCTCAGCCGCATCAAGGGCCTGGAACTGGGCGCCGACGACTACCTGGCCAAGCCGTTCAACCCCGACGAGCTGGTCGCGCGGGTCAAGGCCGTGCTGCGGCGCCAGGCGCCAAGCGTGCCAGGCGCGCCGGGCAGCGAGGACGAGACGGTCAGCTTCGGCGACTACCAGCTGTCCCTGGCCACCCGCGAACTCAAGCGGGGCGACGAGGTCCACATGCTGACCACCGGCGAGTTCGCCGTGCTCAAGGCGCTGGTCATGCATGCCCGCGAACCGCTGACCCGCGACAAGCTGATGAACCTGGCCCGCGGCCGCGAATGGGACGCCCTGGAGCGCTCCATCGACGTGCAGATCTCGCGCCTGCGGCGCATGATCGAGCCCGACCCGTCCAAGCCCCGTTATATCCAGACCGTCTGGGGCGTGGGGTATGTCTTCGTGCCGGATGGCAACGCCGGCAAGTGATATCCGTCTGTAGGCTCGTCTCGGCGGCAGGGTGATTCCATGGATCGCCCTGTTTTCGTCTGTAGCGGGCCAACAAAGTCAGCGAGCCGCGCTCGCGTTTGCCCTGTGTAGCTGTCCTCGATGAAAACGCCCCTGTGGTTCCCCCAGAGCTTCTTCGCCCGCACCCTCTGGCTGGTGCTGATCGTCGTCCTGTTCTCCAAGGCGCTGACCCTGGTCTACCTGCTGATGAACGAGGACGTGCTGGTGGACCGCCAGTACAGCCACGGCGTGGCCCTGACGCTGCGCGCCTACTGGGCCGCCGACGAGGAAAACCGAGACCGCATCGCCGAGGCCGCCGGGCTGATCCGCGTCGTGGGTTCGGGCGTGCCCGAAGGCGAGCAGCACTGGCCCTACAGCGAGATCTACCAGCGCCAGATGCAGGCCGAGCTGGGCGAGGACACCGAGGTCCGCCTGCGCGTGCATGCTCCGCCGGCGCTGTGGGTGAATGCGCCGAGCCTGGGCGATGGCTGGATGAAGGTGCCGCTGTACCCGCATCCGCTGCGCGGGCAGAAGATCTGGAACGTGCTGGGATGGTTCCTGGCCATCGGCCTGCTGTCGACGGCCTCGGCGTGGATCTTCGTGCGCCAGCTCAACCAGCCGCTCAAGCGCCTGGTGTTCGCCGCGCGGCAACTGGGCCAGGGACGCAGCGTACGCCTGCCGGTCAGCGACACGCCGAGCGAGATGACCGAGGTCTATCGTTCATTCAACCAGATGGCCGAGGATGTCGAGCAGGCGGGGCGCGAGCGCGAGCTGATGCTGGCCGGCGTGTCCCATGACCTGCGCACGCCGCTGACGCGCCTGCGCCTGTCGCTGTCGATGCTGCCCAGCGACAACGACCTGACCGACGACATGGTCCGCGACATCGAGGACATGGACGCGATCCTCGACCAGTTCCTGGCGTTCATCCGTGATGGGCGCGACGAGCCGGTGGAGCAGGTCTACCTGGCCGACCTGGTGCGCGAGGTGGTGGCCCCGTTCAACCAGCCCGAGGAGCGCGTGCGCCTGTGCCTGGAGTCGATCCCGCCGTTCCCGCTGCGCCGGGTATCGTTCAAGCGCCTGCTCAACAACCTGATCGGCAACGCCCTCTACCACGCGGGCCAGGGCGTGGAGGTGGCGGCCTATGTGTCTGGCGATTTCAGCGCACCCTACGTGGTGCTGAGCGTGCTGGACCGCGGCGCGGGCATCGATCCCGCGGAGCTCGAAGGCATCTTCAACCCGTTCATCCGTGGCGACCGGGCGCGCAGCGGCAAGGGGACGGGGCTGGGGCTGGCGATCGTCAAGCGTATCGCCGCGCAGCATGGCGGCAATGTCGAGCTGCGCAATCGCTCCGGTGGCGGCATCGAGGCCCGGGTCAGGCTTCCCCTGGGCCTGCTGCTGCCGCGCGACGCGGTCTGATCAGCCCTTGCCCTTGGTGCGGGTCAGGTTTGGCCCGCCGTTTTTCTCCAGGTGTTCGATGATCATCCCGGCGACGTCCTTGCTGGTGGTGACCTCAATGCCTTCGAGGCCCGGCGAGGAGTTGACCTCCATCACCAGCGGGCCATGATTGGACCGCAGGATGTCGACGCCCGCCACGCTCAGGCCCATCACCTTGGCGGCGCGGATGGCCGTCATGCGCTCTTCGGGCGTGATCTTGATCAGGCTGGCGCTGCCGCCGCGGTGCAGGTTGGAGCGGAACTCGCCCGGCTTGGCCTGGCGCTTCATCGAGGCAATGACCTTGTCGCCGACGACGAAGCAGCGGATATCGGCGCCCCCGGCCTCCTTGATGTACTCCTGTACCATGATGTTCTGCTTCAGGCCCATGAAGGCCTCGATCACCGACTCGGCCGCCTTGGTGGTTTCGCACAGCACCACGCCGATGCCCTGGGTGCCCTCGAGCACCTTGATGACCAGCGGCGCGCCGTTGACCATCTGAATCAGGTCGGGAATGTCGTCAGGGGAGTGGGCGAAACCCGTGACCGGCAGGCCGATGCCCCGGCGCGACAGCAACTGCAGCGAGCGCAGCTTGTCACGCGAGCGGGCAATGGCCACCGATTCATTCAACGGGAACACGCCCATCATCTCGAACTGGCGCAGTACCGCGCAGCCGTAGAACGTCACCGAGGCGCCGATCCGCGGGATCACCGCGTCGAAGCCTTCCATGGGCTTGCCCCGGTAGTGGATCTGCGGCTTGTGGCTGGCGATGTTCATGTAGGCGCGCAGGGTATCGATGACGACCATTTCATGGCCGCGCTGGGTACCGGCCTCGACCAGCCGGCGGGTGGAATACAGACGCGGGTTGCGCGACAGGACAGCGATCTTCATGCAGCACCTGTGAAAGGAGGGAGAGTGGCCACGAAGGCCGGTTTGTCCTGAACGTACTTGAGGCCGGGGTTGACCACCAACTGGCCATGGACCAGTGCCTTGGAGCCCAGCAACAGGCGGTAGCGCATGGACTTGCGACAGGCCAGGGTAAACTCGACCTGCCAGACCCGGTCACCGAGCGCCAGGGGCGTGCGGATCACGTAGCGGGCCTGGGCGTGGCCGTTGGAGCTCTTGATGATCTTCATGGTGACCAACGGGGCCTCGCAGCGACGGTGTCGCAACTGCACGACCGTGCCGAGGTGGGCATTGAAGCGCACCCAGGGCTCGCCGTCACGTTCGAAGGTTTCCACCTCTGTGGCGTGCAGGGTCGACGTACTGGCACCCGTGTCGATCTTGGCACGCAGGCCCGCGACACCGAGGCCCGGCAACGCGACCCACTCGCGCAGGCCGATCACAGTCAGATGGTCAAATGTCTTCACGATGCGCAACCTGCGAAAAATTCGGTGAACTGTAAGCACACCGCAGACTTTTTGCATCTGCACGTTAAGGTAGTACAGTTCCAGGAAAGACAGTGTTCGAGGAAATGCCATGGCACAAAAGTCCGATGAAGACGACAAGGTCCGCCTGGACAAGTGGCTCTGGGCAGCGCGCTTCTACAAGACCCGTGCCCTGGCCAAGGCGGCCATCGAGAGCGGCAAGGTGCATTGTCGCGGCGAGCGCTGCAAGCCAGGCAAGGAGCCAAGGGTAGGGGACGAGTTTGTCCTGCGCACCGGCTTCGACGAGCGCACCGTGGTAGTGAAGGCCCTGTCGGCGGTGCGCCGCGGGGCGCCCGAGGCGCAGGCCTTGTATGAAGAGACCGCCGAGAGCCTCAAGCGCCGCGAGGAGGCCGCTGCGTTGCGCAAGGCCGGGGCGGTGGGCGTGGCCACCGATGGCCGTCCGACCAAGAAGCAGCGCCGGCAGATCCATCAGTTGCACGGCAACTACGACTAGCCGCGGCGCGGACTACACTCAAGCGACCTGACCGGCGACACTTGGAAAACGCGGCGCAAGCCACCACCTGATAGCATCAGCATTGTTTCGGGCTTACCTGAAGCCTGCACTTCTTGTCACCTTTTCAGACAGTCAGAACTCATGCACGACTTGCCAGACACCGATTTCACCCAACGTTTCATCTTCGACGACCGCGATGTCCGCGGCGAATGGGTCGCGCTCGATCGCAGCTACGGCGAAGTGCTGGCCCGCCATCCCTACCCCCAGCCGGTGGCAGAGCTCCTTGGCGAGCTGATGGCCGCCGCCGCGCTGCTGGTCGGCACGCTCAAGTTCGACGGCCTGCTGGTGCTGCAGGCGCGCTCACAGGGCCCGATCCCGCTGCTCATGGTCGAATGCTCCAGCGAGCGAGACATCCGTGGCATGGCCCGTTACGAGGGTGAGCAGATCGGCGTCGACGCGACCCTGGAGCAACTCATGCCCGCAGGCGAGCTGATCCTCACCATCGACCCGGTCAAGGGCCAGCGCTACCAGGGTATCGTCGATCTGGTCGGCGCCAACCTGTCGGAGTGCTTCACCAACTATTTCCTGCAGTCGCAGCAGATCAACACGCGCTTCTGGCTCACCGCCAGCGAAGGGCGCGCCCGTGGCCTGCTGCTGCAACAGCTGCCGGTCGATCGCCAGCCCGACGAAGAAGAGCGCGAAGAGAGCTGGCAGCACGTCATCGCCCTTGGCAGCACGCTCAAGGCCGAGGAGTGGGCACTCGACAACGAGACCCTGCTGCACCGCCTCTACCACGAAGAGGCCGTGCGCCTGTTCGATGTGCAGCCGTTGCGCTTCCGTTGCAGCTGTTCGCGCGAGCGTTCCGGCAATGCATTGGTCAGCCTGGGCCAGGCCGATGCGCAGAACCTGGTCGAGGAATGTGGCGGTACGGTCGAGATCGATTGCCAGTTCTGCAATGAGCGCTACTTCTTCGACGCAACCGATGTCGCGCAACTGTTCGCAGGTGGTGGAACGGACGAGCCGTCAGAAACTCGGCACTGAAACGTTTCACTTCAGGGCTTAGTCCTGTCGAACGGCTGAAAACCGCCGTTCTGACAGGAGGGCCCTACTTTTTTTGGGCGTTTCTGGCATAATCCGGCCACTTTTTTCGCTGTAGTAGTTTTAAACGAACAACTACAAAACGTTTGGAGCACTCGGCCGCAGGCCGGATGGGGAATCTCATGACGCAAGCCAACAACACCGTGTACACCGACCTGAGCGTCGATGAGCTGGTAAAAGAAGCGCTGAACCGCGGTGAAGGCGAACTGGCCGACACCGGCGCGCTGGTCGTCAAAACAGGTCACCGCACCGGTCGTTCGCCGGCTGACCGATTCATCGTCGAAGAGCCGTCCACTCAGGACGCCATCGCCTGGGGCCCGATCAACCGCAAGTTCCCGGCCGACAAGTTCGATGCCCTGTGGAACCGCGTCGAGGCGTTCAACAATGCCCAGGAGCATTTCGTTTCCCATGTCCACGTAGGTGCCGCCGCCGAGCACTACCTGGCCGTGAAAATGACTACCCAGACTGCCTGGCAGAACCTGTTCGGTCGTTGCCTGTTCATCAACCCCGAGCAGTACAACCCTGCCGGCCGCGATGAATGGCAGGTGCTCAACGTTGCCAACTTCGAGTGCGTGCCCGAGCGTGATGGCACCAACTCCGATGGCTGCGTGATCATCAACTTCGCTCAGAAGAAAGTGCTCATCGCGGGCATGCGC
>JAQZAY010000396.1 GCA_029239415.1 Pseudomonas sp.
GAGGCGACCCCGGCGTGTTCGGCCAGGGTCACTCCGCCATTGCCGCAACTGAGCAGCAAGAAGCCGATCGCGCCTGCCGCACGCCATTGCGGCCAGGTAGGTGCCGGCACGCCGCGCCAGCGAAGGAATCCGTAGAGCAGGCTACCGGCGACCATGAACCGTATGCCCGCCATCAGCAGCGGCGGCCACGACTCCACGCCGATCCGGATGAACAGGTAGGTGGAACCCCAGACCAGGTACAAGGCCAGGAAGGCACCGATGAGAACCAGCGAAAAGCGACGTGAGGCAGGCATGACTGAAGACTCGAAATCCATTTGCGGGTCGATCAGTCTAGGAAGCCTGTGTCGTAAACAGAAGTTACAAAACCTGCTTAAAACAGCGGAACACTTTCACGTTTCGATCAATGGCGCAGCAGCAGCTTGCCTTCGATGGGCACGTAGCGGTCGGCGGCGCGGATCAGTGAGTTGGCGGTCAGGCCGGGCACGCCGTAGGCGACCGTCTCGATGCCATAGCGCTGGATGACGCGTTCGAGCAGCAAGTCGAAATCGCCGTCACCGGAGGCCAGCACCACCTGGTCGACGCGCGCGGCGGCGTCGATCACATCCAGGGTGATGCCCACGTCCCAGTCGCCCTTGGCCGAGCCGTCGCTGCGCTGGATGTAGGGCTTGAGCCGTACCGTGAAGCCAAGGTTGCGCAGGATCTGCTGGAACTGCTGCTGCTTGCTGTCGCCCCGGTCGATGGCATAGGCCACCGCCTCGACGATCTCGCCGTGCTGGCTGATGTCGGCCCACAGCGCGGCATAGTTGAAATGGCAGCCGTAGGCCTGGCGGACGGTGTAGTAGAGGTTCTGCACATCGGCGAATACCGCGATCTTTTTCACCGGGGGGCGTTCCTCTCTAGCATGCTGGGTTTGGGAAGTCTGGCAATTGCCCTGCTCCTGTGGATGTCAGGCCTGTGGGAATGGGCCCCGTCGATAGGGGACCCTGCAGGAGCAGCGGCAGTATGCCCTACCGGTCAGACAAAGGTATCGTCATCGGAGAAGAAGCCGCCATCGTCGCTGCCGTAGTCGCTGTCGGCATAGCCACCGTCGTCCGCCACGTGCTGCTGCTCGTCCTGCCCCCAGCCGCCGCTGTCGCTCGCCGGCGCCGGCTCTGCCGGGCTGGCCTGGGCCACGTCTTCGGCCGGGGCCTCGTCTTTGAACAGGCTGCTGATCCCGTGCGCCAGCATCACGCCGCCCGCCACGCCCGCGGCCGTCTGCAGCGCCCCGCCGAGAAAACCGCCCGCGCCCGAGCGGCCCACGGCGCCTGGCGTGGCGCCGAATGCAGGCGCCTGCTGCTGGCCGAACCCGCGCGACGACGGCTCGCGCCAGCCACCCCCACCGCTTGGCGGCGCGACGGGTGCCGAGCGCTGCGGCTCTGGCGGACGGGCGCCACCGCCGAAGATGCTCGACAGGAACCCGCCGCTGCCCTGGGCGGACGGTGCCGCCTGGGCCTGCGCGCGGGCTTGCCTGAGCTGGGCCTCGAGCTGCTTGTTCTGCTCGTCCAGGCGCTTGAGCGCCGCTTCCTGCACCAGGATCGCCTGGGCCATGTAGTAAGGCGCGCCCGGCTGCTGGCGCACATGCTCTTCGATGCGCGCCTGGGCCTGTGCATCGCGCGGCTGGCTGGGGTCCTCGGCCTGCTTGAGTCGGGTAAACAGGCCGTCGATCAGGGTTTGTTCTTCAGTGTTCATGGGTTACCTCGTGCAAGAGCCGGGACATCGGACACATCCAAGATGGGGGGCCGGGCCGCCCGATTCAATCACCGGGCCCATGAAAGTTTTTTCAGCCAGGTCAATGTCTGGGCTAAAGTGACGCCCTGCTTTTTCTGCCATGCGATGTTGACTGATGAATCCGCTGAGTGTTCTGCGCGACTCCCTGTATTTCTTCCGCCGCCACCTGGTCGGCATCCTGCAGCTGTGCCTGCCGCTGGTGGTTCTCGAGGCCCTGGGCACACAGCTGCTGTACCGCCAGTTGGGCGAGGCGGCATCGCCGGCCTATGGCATGCTGGTCAGCCTGTTTTTCTACCCGCTGTACAGCGCGGCGCTGATCCTCTACCTGGACACCCGCAGCAACGGCCAGGAGACACCCAAGCGCGACCTGTTCGCCCGCGCCTTGCAACTCTGGCCGGCCCTGGCGCTGATGATCCTGATCAGCTCGCTGCTGATCATGGCCGGCTTTGCCCTGTTCGTGCTGCCGGGCATCTGGGTGATGATCAACCTGGTGTTCGCCGAGTACCTGCTGGTGCTGCGCGGCTTGCCGGTGGTGGAATCGATGCGCGAGAGCGCGCGGATGACCACCGGGCACTTCTGGCAGATCCTGGTGTGCGTGCTCGGCGTGCTGGCGCCATTGTGGCTGATCGATGCCCTGCTGCTGACCCTGTTCCCGGATCCCCAACCTGCCGTGCAGCTGGCCATGGACAGCCTCAGCGGTTTCCTGCAGCTGTTCAGCAGCGTAGTGCTGTACCGGCTGTTCATGCTGCGCGAGGCAGAAGCAGGCGCCTGAGCGGGCCGGGCTCAGGCCTTTCTCGGCTTGGCCCGGGCCGTCGCCTCGGCCACCAGCGGGTCGTCCGGCCAGTAGTGCTTGGGGTACCTGCCCTTCAGATCCTTCTTGACCTCGGTATAGGTGGCGCGCCAGAAGTTGGCCAGGTCCTGGGTGACCTGCACCGGCCGGCGCGCAGGCGAGAGCAGGTGCAGCTTGACCTGCAGCCGGCCCTGGGCGATGCGCGGGGTGTCGGCCAGGCCGAACAGCTCTTGCAGGCGCACGGCGAGGATCGGCGGGGTCTCGCTGTAGTCCAGGCGGATGTTCGAGCCGGAGGGCACGTGGACATGCAGCGGCGCCCACTCGTCCAGGCGCTGCGGCAGCGGCCAGGGCAGCAGCCCGCGCAGGATCGAGGACAGGTCCAGCTGGGCGAAGTGGCTCAGGCGCGAGACCTTGCCCAGGTAAGGCTGCAGCCAGTCTTCGAGCGTGCCCAGCAGGGCCTCGTCGGACAGGTCGGGCCAGTCGCTCTGGGCCGCTGCGTCCAGGTCGAGCTGGCGCAGCAGCGCCACGCGCGCCTGCCACTGGCGCAATTCCGGGGACCAGGGCAGCAGGGCAAGGCCCTTGCGCCGCACCAGGCCGAGCAACGCCCGGGCGCGGGCATCGTCGTCCAGGCCCGGCAGTGGCTCGCGGCCGAGCACCAGCTCGCCGACCTTGCGCTGGCGCTCGGCACGCAGCACGTTTTCGCGCTCGTCCCAGTCCAGCACTTCGAGCGTCTGCACCTGCTCGGCCAACACGCCCTCGAACAGTGCCGGATCGAAATCGGCGGCCAGGTAGATGCGCTCCTCGCGCTGCCCCTGGCGACTGCCGAGGTCGGCGACCACCAGCCAAGGCTGCTTCATCAAGGCGTCGGCCTCGGCGAACAAGGCCGCGCGCCCGTTGGCCAGGCGGTACTCGGCGCCACCTTCGCGGCGCTGCTGGGCGACCCGGTCGGGATAGGCCAGCGCCAGCAAGGCACC
>JAQZAY010000397.1 GCA_029239415.1 Pseudomonas sp.
CAGCACGCCGTCACCGGAGATCTCCTCGCCGCTTTTGGCATGCTTTTTCAACAGGGAGAAAATCACATCTTGCTTGCGCGAACGGGCCATATTTTCTATGCCCATCTGTTCGGCCATTTCGAGCAGATCGGTAATCGGCTTTTGCTTGAGTTCAGTTAGGTTCATATGGGAAGTGACGTAATCATGTAAGAAGGGAGAATTAAGCTTCTGGCTTAATGAAGCCGCGCCGCAGAGAAGGCGAAGGATCGCGTGCTGATTCTAATTAGGGGTGCGTCGGCGACGGCGTGCAGGGGGCACTGGAGAAGCAGTGCGAGGCCGAATGTACCACCTGCTTTTTCTGGCGTCTAGTCACCAGACAAAGAAAAGCCCCGGCGAATGCGGGGCTTTTTTTACTCAGATATTGGCGTCCAGGAAGGCCGCCAGCTGAGACTTGGACAGCGCGCCGACCTTGGTGGCCTCGACGTTGCCGTTCTTGAACAGCATCAGCGTCGGGATGCCGCGCACGCCGTGCTTGGCCGGGGTTTCCTGGTTCTCGTCGATGTTCAGCTTGGCGACGGTCAGTTTACCCTGGTAGGTGGAGGCGATGTCGTCCAGGACTGGCGCGATCATCTTGCATGGACCGCACCATTCGGCCCAGTAGTCGACCAGCACCGGGCCCTCGGCCTTCAGTACATCGGCTTCGAAGCTGGCGTCGGTGACGTGTTTGATAAGATCGCTGCTCATGGAAGTCTCCAGGTCGTAAGCAAAAAAACGTTGCCCATCATAGCGGCACCCGCGCCCTACAGGAAGTCAGGACCGATTGAGTGTAACTATAGTTGTACCTGGCGTTCCAAATCGATGCTGTCACAGGAATGTCACAGTTATGTCAGAGGCTTGCCTGCCACTTGCCCTGGATCATGCCTTGCTACGCCGCGCGTTGGCGCGCGTGATGTAACATGTCAGGATTGCCGGGTAATCGACCGAGAACACCAAGATCATGCCGCATACTTCCGCGAAAAACCTGTCCTTGATCGCAGCCATAGACCTTGGCTCCAACAGTTTCCACATGGTGGTGGCCAAGGCCCACCACACCGAGATCCGCATCCTCGAGCGGCTGGGGGAAAAGGTTCAGCTGGCCGCAGGCATCAACGAAGAGCGCCTGCTCAGCGAAGACTCCATGCAACGCGGCCTGGACTGCCTCAAGCGCTTCGCCCAGCTGATCAACGGCATGCCCGCCGGCTCGGTGCGCATCGTCGGCACCAACGCCCTGCGCGAGGCGCGCAACCGCGGCCAGTTCATCCGCCGCGCCGAGGCCATCCTTGGCCATCCGGTCGAGGTGATCTCCGGTCGCGAGGAAGCCCGCCTGATCTACCTCGGCGTGTCCCATACCCTGGCGGACACCCCCGGCAAACGCCTGGTGGCCGATATCGGTGGCGGCAGCACCGAGTTCATCATCGGCCAGCGTTTCGAGCCATTGTTGCGCGAGAGCCTGCAGATGGGCTGCGTGAGCTATACCCAGCGTTATTTCCGCGACGGCAAGATCACCCCGGCGCGCTACGCCCAGGCCTACACCGCCGCTCGCCTTGAACTGATGAGTATCGAGAACGCCTTGCACCGCCTGGGCTGGGACGAGGCGATCGGCTCGTCCGGCACCATCCGCGCCATCGGCCAGGCGCTGAAATCGGGCGGCATGGGCGCTGGCGAAGTCAACGCCGAGGGCCTGGCATGGCTCAAGCGCAAGCTGTTCAAGCTCGGCGAGACCGACAAGATCGACTTCGACGGCGTCAAGCCGGACCGCCGCGCCATCTTCCCCGCGGGCCTGGCAATCCTCGAGGCGATTTTCGATGCGCTGGAGCCAGCTCGCATGGATCACTGTGACGGCGCGCTGCGCGAAGGCGTGCTGTACGACCTGCTCGGCCGCCACCACCACGAAGACGTGCGCGAGCGCACGCTGTCCTCGTTGATGGAGCGCTACCACGTCGACCGGGGGCAGGCGGCCCGTGTCGAACGCAAGGCACTGCACGCCTTCGACCAGGTGGCCAAGGACTGGGGACTGGAGGAAGGCATCTGGCGCGAGCTGCTGGGCTGGGCGGCCAAGGTCCATGAAGTGGGCCTGGACATCGCCCACTATCACTACCACAAGCACGGCGCCTACCTGATCGAGCACTCCGACCTGGCCGGCTTTTCCCGTGAGGACCAGCAGATGCTGGCACTCCTGGTGCGCGGCCACCGGCGCAACATTCCCAAGGACCGGTTCGCCGACTTCGGCAAGGACGGCGAGAAGCTGATCCGCCTGTGCGTGCTGCTGCGCTTCGCGATCCTGTTCCACCACATCCGTGGCACCCAGGAGATGCCACAGGTGCTGCTGCATGCTGCGGACGGCAGCCTGGACGTGGAATTCCCACAGGGCTGGCTGGAGCAGAACCAGCTGACCCAGGCCGACTTCGCCATCGAGGCGGAGTGGCTGGCCCGGGTCGGCTTCGTCCTCAGCGTACGTTGAGGACCGGGTTGCTCAGGCGCTCGAGCAGGGTCGCCTGGGCACTGCGCGGATTCTGGTTGCCGGTGGGCGTGCTGCGCACATAGCGGCCATCCGACTGCAGGATCCACGCATGGGTATTGTCGGTCAGGTAGCTTTCCAGCTCCTTCTTGACCCGCAGCAGCAGTTTCTTGCCATCGACCGGGAAGCAGGTCTCGACCCGCTTGTCCAGGTTGCGCTCCATCCAGTCGGCGCTCGACAGGTAGATCTGCTCTTCGCCGCCGTTGAGGAAGTAGAACGCCCGGGTGTGCTCCAGGAAGCGGCCGATGATCGAGCGCACCTGGATGTTGTGCGATACCCCGGCAATACCCGGCCGCAGGCAGCACATGCCGCGCACGATCAGGTCGATGCGAACGCCCGACTGGCTGGCCTTGTACAGCGCGCGGATGATCTTGGCATCGGTCAGCGAGTTGAACTTGGCGATGATATGCGCAGGCTTGCCGTCCAGGGCGAACTGGGTCTCCCGGGCGATCATGTCGAGCATGCCCTTCTTCAGGGTGAACGGCGCATGCAGCAGTTTCTTCATGCGCAGGGTCTTGCCCATGCCGATCAACTGGCTGAACAGCTTGCCGACGTCCTCGCACAGCGCATCGTCCGAGGTCAGCAGGCTGTAGTCGGTGTACAGGCGTGCGTTGCCGGCATGGTAGTTGCCCGTGCCCACATGCGCATAGCGGACGATCTCGCCGTGCTCGCGCCGCAGGATCAACATCATCTTGGCGTGGGTCTTGAAGCCGACCACGCCATAGATCACCACCGCGCCCGCTGCCTGCAGGCGGCTGGCCATCTGCAGGTTCGACTCCTCGTCGAAGCGCGCGCGCAGCTCGATCACCGCGGTGACCTCCTTGCCGTTGCGCGCCGCGTCCACCAGGGCATCGACGATCTCCGAGTTGGCGCCGCTGCGGTACAGGGTCTGGCGCACGGCAAGCACGTGCGGGTCCTTGGCGGCCTGGCGCAGCAGGTCGACCACCGGAGTGAACGACTCGAACGGGTGCAGCAGGAGGAT
>JAQZAY010000398.1 GCA_029239415.1 Pseudomonas sp.
CGCCAGCTCATCCTTGATGTTGAGGATGGCGTAGTTGGACAGGTAGAGCATGTCGTAGCGGTTGTCCGGCGAGGTCAGGTGCACGACCATGGTCAGGTCGGGCGAGGCCTTGTCGACGGTGATGCCGATGCGCGTCACTTCCTCGGGCAGCTTGGGCTGGGTGCGCGTCACGCGGTTCTGCACCTGCACCTGCGCGTTGTCCAGGTCCGTGCCCAGGGCGAAGGTGATGGTCAGGGTCAGCTTGCCGTCGGCGGTGGACTGGGAGGACATGTAGAGCATGTTCTCCACCCCGGTGATGGCCTGCTCGAGCGGCGCGGCGACGGTCTCGCCGATGACCTTGGGGTTGGCGCCGGGGAAGTTGGCGCGCACCACCACGGTCGGCGGCACCACTTCGGGATATTCGCTGATCGGCAGCTGGAACAGCGCGATGCTGCCGGCGATCAAGGTCAGCAGTGACAGCACGGCGGCGAAGATCGGCCGGGTGATGAAGAATCTTGAGAAATTCATGGGTTCGGTCTCTTAGCCGCGCGGCGCGGAGGCGCTGGCAAGTTTCACGCTGGGGCTGATCGGAGCCGGGTTGCTGGCTTCGAGCGCCTGGCGCTGGCGGGCGAGGGTGGCGAGGGTGGCCTCGCTGGCCATGGCGGTTTCCTCGGGGGTCACCTGGGAACCCGGGCGCACGCGCTGCAGGCCCTTGACCACGATGCGGTCATCCTTGTGCAGGCCCTCGCGCACGATGCGCAGGCCTTCGAGTTTCGGGCCCAGCTCGACGGCGCGGTAGGCGGCCTTGTTGTCCTGGTCCATCACCAGCACGAACTTCTTGCCAAGGTCGGTGCCCACGGCCTCGTCGTTGATCAGCATCGCCGAATACGTGGCGCTGCCGACCAGCTTCAGGCGCGCATAGAGGCCCGGGGTGAACTGTCCGTCGCGGTTGTCGAACACGGCGCGGCCCCGGATGGTGCCGGTGCGTGGGTTGACCTGGTTGTCGACGAAGTTCATCTGGCCCAGGTGCGGGTTGCCGCTTTCGTTGGACAGGCCCAGGTACACCGGGGTGCTCTGGCCGCGCTGGCCGTCGCGGGCAAGCTGGGTGTACTTGAGGAAGACGCGCTCGTCGGCGTCGAAATAGGCGTAGACCTTGTCGGTGGACACCACGCTGGTCAGCGGCGTGACGTCGGCGGTGACGATATTGCCTGCAGTGAACTGGGCGCGGCTGACGCGGCCGCTGATCGGCGCGGTGACGCGGGTGAAGCTCAGGTTGAGGCGCGCCAGGTCCAGCTGGGCCTGGATGGCCGCAACCCCTGCACGGGCCTCGGTGGCCGCACTGCTGCGCGATTCGGCAAGCTCCGCGGAAATGGCGTTGCTGTCACGCAGGCGCTCGCCGCGGCGGGCTTCGTTTTCACTGCGCACGGCGGTGGCGCGGGCTTGCTGCAGCTGGGCTTCGAGGCGGCGGACCTCGGCCTGGAACGGACGTGGATCGATCTGGAACAGCAGCTCGCCCTTGTTGACCCGCGCGCCCTCGGTAAAGGCGACCTGGTCGATCTGGCCGGAGACCCGGGGACGGATCTCGACGGTTTCCGGGGCTTCGAGCCGGCCGGTGAACTCGTCCCACTCATTGATGGGTTGTTCGATGACCTTGGCCACGGTGACCTTGGGAGCCGAGGGAGCCTGCACCGCCTCCGGCGTGCGGCCGCAGGCGCTGAGCACCAGCACTGCCAGGGCAGCCAGGGGATAGCGCAAGGGTTTGAGTGATTGTTCCATGGAGGAATCCGCCAATGTATAGGAATAATGGGCGGATTCTGGAGGGCGCGCGCGACCGGCACGAATCGAACGAGGCGAAGGTTACTATCATTGTGAATGATGTGAGAACTGCAGGGATGCTTCCGGGCCAGGAGGGCACCGGATACATCCAGTGCCTTTTGTCATCCCCAGCCGTCGCTATCAACCGATCACCCTGAACCCATGTGTTCCATCGCGCCCCAACTGCTCCACCAGGCCAAACTCCCAGTCCAGGTACGCCTGCATCGCTTCACGCGGGTTGTCGGTACCTTCATAGGGCCGGCGATAGCGGTCGGTCCGCGGCACCGCCAGGTGCGTCTCGCCGCTTTCCAGCGGCAGCTGCGCGGCGATCCAGCGGGCGGTGCCGCCTTCGAGCACATGCACAGGCTTGCCGGTCAGGGCCTGCAGGTCGATGGCGGCGAAGCGGGCCAGCAGGCTGCTGCCGCAGGTCACCACGTAGCGCTCGGCCACTGGCAGGCGCTCCAGGGCCTGGGGCAGCTGGGCGCGGATAGCCCAGTGGGCACCGGGGATATGGCGCTTGACGTAGTTGGCACTGGTGGTGAAGTCGAGCAGTACCGTACTGCCGTCCTGCAACCATTGGCCGAGCTGCTGGTTGCCAATGGGGGCAACCTGCGGCAGGGCGGGCAGGGGCGCTTGCCACTCGCCGGTTTCGGTGAAATCACCTGGCGCCAGGCCGTCGAGCACCGCGACCTCCCAGCCCAGTTGCGCCAGCCACGAAGCGCTCATGTTGGCGCGCACGCCATCGTTGTCCACCAGCACGATGCGCGCACCGCGCACGCTGGCGACATGGTCGGTTTCCTGCACCAGCTGGCCGCCGGGGGTCGAACGGCTGCCCGGCAGGTGCCCTTCGACGTATTCCTCCGGGGTGCGTACATCGAACAGGTAGGTGGTGCGGCCAGCGTCGGCTTGCCAGCTGGCCAGGCCTTGCTTGTCCAGGCGCGCGACGCCGGCACGCTTGGCGACGGCGCGGGCGTTGCGGGCGGCGGTCGCGCGGGTGGCTTCGCTCACGGCCTCGAAGCGGCGCTCCTGGCCGTGGGCCAGTTGCTGCCCGGCCAGGGTCCAGCCGATGGTACCGTTGCGCAGGGCGGCGACCGGGTTGGGGATACCGGCATTGACCAGCGACTGGGCGCCGATGATGCTGCGCGTGCGGCCGGCGCAGTTGACGATGACCTGGGTCTCGGGGTTCGGCGCCAGCTCGGCGACCCGCAGCACCAGTTCGGCACCGGGCACGCTGATGCCGCCCGGGATGCTCATGGTCTGGTACTCATCGAAGCGGCGGGCGTCGAGCACCACCACATCGGCCTTGGCGTCGAGCAATGCCTGCACCTGCTCGGCCACCAGCGAAGGGGTATGGCGCTCGCTCTCGACCAGCTCGCCAAATGCCTTGCTCGGCACGTTGACGTCACGGAACAGCTCACCGCCGGCATCGCGCCAGCCGGCCAGGCCACCCGCGAGCACGGCGACGTCGCTGTACCCCAGTTCCAGCAAGCGCTGCACCGCGACGCCGGCAAGGCCTTCGCCGTCGTCATAGACGGTGACTGGCGTATCGCGGCGCGGTACGCGGGCGTAGATCTCGATTTCCAGCCTGGACAGCGGCACGTTGGCAGCGAACAGGGGGTGGGACTGGGCAAACGGGTCTTCTTCGCGAAGGTCGATCAGTGCCAGTTCCTGCCTGGCCAACAAGGCCTGGCGGATGTCCTGGCAGGTGCGGGTGGTCACAGT
>JAQZAY010000399.1 GCA_029239415.1 Pseudomonas sp.
TGGAGTCGGCGCTCAGGGCCAATTCCGGACAATCGGATCGTGGCCATGAATCGGCCAAAAGGCTGCTCAAGATACACAGCGCCCGGCAGGCAGACAAGCGTCCCAACGTCGCAAACGGGGACGCTCCAAGCCCCCTGGGCGCCCAGGTTGCGCAGGGTGCAACCGCCCTGTGCAGGGCCCTCGTCGGAGGGCTCGCACGCTCCTTCAGCGACGGCCTGCAGGTCAGCCGGTGTTGCGCAGACCGGCCGCGATCCCGGCGATGGTCACCAGCAACGCCTGCTGTAGCGGGCTGTCTAGCTCGCTGTCCTGCGCACGGGCACGGGCCAGCAGTTCGGCCTGCAGGTGATGCAAGGGGTCGAGGTAGGTATTGCGCAAGCGGATGAATTCCAGGGTTTGCGGACTGTGCGCCAGCAGCTCCGGCTGGCCGGTCAGTTGCAGCACCACCTGGCACGACTGCGACAATAGGTCGCGTAGATGTGCACCCAATTCGAGCAGCTCGGGTTGCACCAGACGTTGGTCGTAGGCCTGGGCGATGTCGGCATCGGATTTGGCCAGGACCATCTCCAGCATGTCGATGCGCGTGCGGAAGAACGGCCACTGCTCGCGCATCTGCGCCAGCCGCTCACCCTGCCCGTTCGCCAAGGCATTGCTCAGCGCCGTCTCCCACCCCAGCCAGGCGGGCAGCATCAAGCGCGTCTGGGTCCAGCCGAAGATCCAGGGGATCGCCCGCAGGCTCTCGATGCCCCCGGCACGGCGCTTGGCGGGGCGGCTACCCAACGGCAGACGGCCCAGTTCCTGCTCGGGCGTGGCCTGGCGGAAGTACGCGACGAAGTCGGGGTGCTCGCGCACCACGTGCCGGTACGCCTTGACCCCATCGCTGGCCAGCTGGTCCATCAGCGCACGCCAGTCGGCCTGGGGCGGCGGCGGCGGCAGCAGGGTCGCTTCGAGCACGGCGGCCAGGTAGAGGTTGAGGTTCTGTTCGGCAATGCCGGGCAGGCCGAACTTGAAACGAATCATCTCGCCCTGCTCGGTGGTGCGCAAGCGCCCGGCCACCGACCCCGGCGGCTGGGACAGGATCGCCGCATGCGCCGGGCCACCGCCGCGCCCGACGGTACCGCCACGGCCATGGAACAGCAGCAATGCCACGTCACGTTCGCGGCAGATGCCTACCAGTGCCTCCTGCGCCCGGTACTGTGCCCAGGCCGCCGCCGTGGTACCGGCGTCCTTGGCCGAGTCCGAATAGCCGATCATCACCTCCTGAGGGCCGGCGAGGCTGGCACGGTAGTCCGGCAGGTCGAGCAGGCGCTGCATGACCGGCCCGGCATGGTCCAGGTCGTCGAGGGTCTCGAACAACGGCACCACCCGGATCGGCCGAGTCAGCCCGGCTTCCTTGAGCAGCAGCTGCACGGCCAGCACGTCCGACGCGGCCCCGGCCATCGAGATCACGTAGGAGCCCAGCGAGGCGGCCGGTGCCGAGGCGACTTCGCGGCAGGTCGCCAGGACCTCGGCGGTGTCGGGCTCGGGCTGGAAGCAGGACGGCAGCAGGGGACGACGGTTCTTGAGTTCCTGCTGGAGGAAAGCAATGCGCTGTTCCTCGTCCCATGCCTGGTAGTCGCCCAGCGCCAGGTAGCGGGTGATCTCGGACAGCGCAGCGGCATGCCGGGCCGCATCCTGACGTACATCCAGGCGCACCAGGAACAGGCCGAAGGTGTGAGCGCGGCGCAGGCTGTCGAGCAAGGCACCGTCGGCGATCACGCCCATGCCGCAGGCGTGCAGGGAGGTATGACAGGCGCGCAGCGGTGCGATCAGGTCCTGGTTGTCGACCAGCACGGCCGGATCCATCGGTTGCGGGCCCTGTAGCGAAGCCTGGGCCCAGGCGCGCGTGGCCCGTAGCCGTTCGCGCAGTCGCTTGAGGACTTTACGGTAGGGTTCGGCGCTGTCACCGGCCTGCGCTCGCAACGTTGCATCGGCCTGTTGCATGGACAGCTCGGCCGCCAGATGATCCACATCGCGCAGGAACAGATCGGCGGCCATCCAGCGTGCCAGCAACAGGACTTCGCGGGTGACGGCAGCGGTGACATTGGGATTGCCGTCGCGGTCACCGCCCATCCAGGATGCGAAACGGATGGGCGCGGCGTCCAACGGCAGGCGCTGCCCAGTGGCCTCGAACAGCGCCTGATCGACCTGGCGCAGGTGCTCGGGAATGGCATGCCACAAGGAATGCTCGATCACCGCGAAGCCCCACTTGGCTTCGTCCACCGGGGTTGGGCGCTCGCGACGGATCTCTTCGGTGTGCCAGGCCTCGGCGATCAACCGATGCAGGCGTTCGCGCACACGTCCATGCTCGGCAGGACTCAGGTCACGGTGATCCTGCACGGCCAGTTGTGCGGCGATCGCGTCGTACTTCTGGATCAGGGTGCGCCGGGTCACCTCGGTCGGGTGCGCGGTCAGCACCAGCTCGATGTCCAGCCCCGTCAGTTGCCGCGCCAACACGTCCGGTGCGTGACCGGCGTCCCGCAGACGGGCGAGCAGTTCGGGCAGCACGCGCTGCTCGAAAGGCGTTGGCTGATCGGCCTCGAGACGACGGATCGACTGGTACTGCTCGGCGATGTTGGCCAGGTTGAGAAACTGGTTGAAGGCCCGCGCCACCGGCAACAGGTCGTCTTCGGCCAGGTCATCCAGGGTACCGCGCAATTGTTCCACCGCCCCGCCCCGGTCGGCCTTGGCACTGCGGCGAATGGCTTCGATCTTCTGCAGGAAAGCGTCGCCATGCTGCTGGCGGATGGTCTCTCCCAGCAGCTCGCCCAACAGGTGCACATCCTCTCGCAAACGCAGATCGATATCGGTCATCGGGCCTCTCCAGTCCAGGGAAACAGCGCAGGCCCCAGAGTGCCGCCTGCGCAGACGCCTTACAAGGCCCCAGGTCGCGGGCAACTAACCCGAGGTCCCACCGTCTCACACAGTGACTGACCTATATTCGCTGGAGGATGCCATGAAGATTCGTGAACTTGCCCACCACTGGGAACAGGATGCCAACGGCCAGCTCAGCCCGACCGGCCACGTGCTGCACCTGGATGTCGAGGCCGAAGCTCGCTTGGCTGCCCTCGCCGAGATGTACCCACGGCGTACGGTCGACGCGTTGTTGGGCGAGTTGGTCGGCGCCGCCCTCGAAGAGCTGGAAGCGAGCTTTCCCTACGTCAAGGGCGAACAGGTCATCTCCACCGATGAAGAAGGTGATCCACTGTACGAAGACGTGGGCGCCACCCCCCGTTTCCTGGCGTTGTCACGGCATCACCTGCACCGTCTCGAAGGTCTGCGCGACGGCCGTGAGACCGTGGATGAAGGGGCACGAAATCGCTAGTCGCAAGGTAGGTACAACCACGCTGAAACGTGAAAGTTCCAGGTGGAAAAACGCTGACTGATCAGTCAGGAAAAATAATATCCGTCGCGCAAATTTCTGTGAACTATTCAAAAAACGACCCGGTCACAGCCAGTAGCCATTACGGTAAAAC
>JAQZAY010000400.1 GCA_029239415.1 Pseudomonas sp.
ACGTCATGTCCCTGCCCAGCCTTCGTCTCAAAGCCAACGCCGATCGCCGCTTGCGCGCTGGCCACTTGTGGGTCTACAGCAACGAAATCGACGTCGCCGTCACCCCTCTGCAAGGGTTGCAGGCCGGCCAGCAGGCCATCCTCGAAACCGCCAGCGGCAAGCCCCTTGGCATCGTCGCCCTGAGCCCGAACAACCTGATCTGCGCACGCCTGGTGTCGCGTGACATCAAACTGCCCCTGGACAAGTCCCTGCTCGTCCACCGGCTCAACGTCGCGCTGTCGCTGCGCGAGCGCCTGTTCGACAAGCCCTGCTACCGTCTGGTGTATGGCGACTCCGACCTGCTGCCGGGCCTGGTCGTCGACCGTTTCTTCGACGTGCTGGTGGTGCAACTGGCCTCGGCCACCATGGAGCAGCACAGGGACGACGTGGTCGCGGCCCTGGTGCAGGTGCTCAAGCCCAGCGGCATCCTGTTCAAGAACGACTCGGCCGCGCGCGACGCCGAAGGCTTGCAGCGTTATGTGGAAACGGTCTACGGCGAGGTGCCGGACTGGGTCGCCCTGGAAGAGAACGGCGTGCGCTTCGAGGCGCCGGTGCGCGAAGGCCAGAAGACCGGCTGGTTCTATGACCACCGCATGAACCGTGCGCGCCTGGCGCCCTACGTCAAGGGCAAGCGCGTGCTGGACCTGTTCAGCTACATCGGTGGCTGGGGCGTGCAGGCCGGTGCCTTCGGGGCCAGCGAGGTGTTCTGCGTGGACGCCTCGGGCTTCGCCCTGGATGGCGTCGAACGTAATGCGGCGCTCAACGGCATCGCCGACACGCTCACCTGCATCGAAGGCGACGTGTTCGAGGCGCTCAAGGAGCTGAAGGCCGCCGAGGAACGTTTCGACGTGATCGTCGCCGACCCGCCCGCGTTCATCAAGCGCAAGAAGGACCTGAAGAATGGCGAAGGCGCCTACCGTCGCCTGAACGAGCAGGCCATGCGCCTGTTGACCAAGGACGGCATCCTGGTCAGCGCCTCCTGCTCCATGCACCTGCCCGAAGACGACCTGAACGGCATCCTGCTGACCAGCGCCCGTCACCTGGACCGTAACCTGCAACTGCTCGAGCGTGGCGGCCAGGGTCCGGATCACCCGGTGCACCCGGCAATCCCGGAAACGCGCTACATCAAGAGCATCACCTGCCGGTTGCTGCCTAACAGCTGACGGTCCCCGACCACGAGCGTGCCCTCCTCGTTCGAGTGCGTGCAGCTGATGGCGCGGAGCATGGCGGCCCCCTCGCAGGGTAGCCGCCATGGCCCAACCGCTTCAGATGTCCAGCACCTGCGATGCGATTGCGAAATACACCAGTACCCCCGCTGCATCGGCGATCGACGTGACCAACGGACCGCTGGCGGTGGCGGGATCGAGCCTGAACCGGCTGAGCAGGAACGGCAGGCTCATGCCGATCAGGCTGCCCAGCAGCACGATCACCACCATGCTGCTGGCCACGATCACCGCGATGTCAGCGCCGCCGCGCAGTACGCCCAGCCCGGCGACCGCCACCGCCATGGTGCCGCCCAGGGCCAAGGCAACGCCGCATTCACGTCCGAGCAGGTACAGCCAGTCACGCATGACCACTTCACCCGTGGCCAGGCCCCGGACCATCAAGGTCGCGGACTGCGCGCCAGCGTTACCGCCGCTGTCGATCAGCAGTGGCAGGAAGAACACCAGGGCGATGTGCGCCGCGATGGTGTCTTCGAAAGCCGCGATCCCGGCCCCCGAGAACAGGTTGCCGAAGACCAGCAGTACCAGCCACAGCACCCGCTTGCGGTACAGCAGGCCGAGGGTGGCGTTCTTCAGGTTGCCGACATGGTTGGTGATCGAGGCGCCCTTGTGGAAGTCTTCGGTCGCTTCGTCGACCACCACATCCATGGCCTCGTCATGCGTGATGATCCCGACCAGCCGACCGGCCTCGTCGAGCACCGGCACGGCCAGCAGGTCATGCTGGCGAACCAGCCGCGCGACGTCTTCCTGAAGCGTGGACACGCTCACGCTGAGCACATCACGGGTCATGATCTGCTCGACGGGCACGTTCGGCGCAGCAAGGATCAGTTCACGCAAGGACACGGTGCCGAGCAGGTTGCGTGCGCCATCCAAGACGTAGGATTGATAGATGGTTTCGGCATCGGCCGCTTCGCGGCGCAACATGTCGAGGGCCTGGCTGGCGCACAAGCCATGATCGAGGCTCGAGTACTGACTCGTCATGAGCGCGCCAGCAGTGCCTTCGCGGTAGCGGCCGAGTTCCAGTAGCTGGTCGCGACGGGCCTGGGCGGCCTGCCGTGGATCGTTCGAAAAAGGGGTAAGGCGGGTATCGTGGTGCATGAGAGTCTCCAGGCGCCGTCCAGGCACCTGCGGACCTCACCCTCTCGGGCTCAAGCCTGCGGTAGCCCTGGCGACGGCGCGCTCAGTGCCAGATGACAGGTTCCTGGGGAACCGAAACTGGGAAGGTCCATTGAGATGTTTCTCGTCTAGCCGCACATGCGGCGCGGCAATCATAGGAAGAGGCGCGACTGAAGTCAGCCCCACGTTTGCCCCATCAGTGCATTTTCAGAAGCGTCCTACATGGGACTCGGGTGATGACTGACCCGGAACACCATAGCGTCATGGCTGGCCAACCCTCCAACTGGCCGTTCCCTCGCCGCGCCAGGGGTGTAGAATCGATCGTATTCATCGCCAGACATCCCCCGGCGGGTTTATGAGCTCTGGTCGAGCACGCGGCGATCCCGTGCTGTCGTCGACCTCATCCGTGCCAATGGCAACCGACGTTCGGCGCAATGGACAAGAGAAGCTCACTTCCCTTTACATGACCTGACCAAGCCGCCAGGAGTGCTTCATGCCTGATTACCGTTCCAAGACTTCCACCCACGGCCGCAACATGGCCGGCGCCCGTGCTCTGTGGCGCGCCACCGGCATGAAGGATGACGACTTCAAGAAGCCGATCATCGCCATCGCCAACTCGTTCACCCAATTCGTCCCAGGCCACGTGCACCTGAAGGACCTGGGCCAACTGGTGGCACGCGAGATCGAGCGTGCCGGGGGCGTGGCGAAGGAGTTCAACACCATCGCGGTCGATGATGGCATCGCCATGGGCCACGATGGCATGCTGTATTCGCTGCCCAGCCGCGAGATCATCGCCGACGCGGTCGAGTACATGGTCAACGCGCACTGCGCCGACGCCATCGTCTGCATCTCCAACTGCGACAAGATCACCCCAGGCATGCTGATGGCCGCCCTGCGCCTGAACATCCCGGTGATCTTCGTCTCAGGCGGCCCGATGGAAGCCGGCAAGACCAAGCTGGCCAGCCATGGCCTGGACTTGGTCGATGCCATGGTCATCGCCGCCGACAGCTCGGCGTCCGACGAGAAGGTCGCCGAGTACGAGCGCAGCGCCTGCCCGACCTGTGGTTCGTGCTCGGGCATGTTCACCGCCAACTCGATGAACTGCCTGACCGAGGCCCTGGGCCTGGCCCTG
>JAQZAY010000052.1 GCA_029239415.1 Pseudomonas sp.
CTGTACAGCCAGATGGCTGCAAGCACGGCCAGGCCGATACCGAGCAGGCCAAGACCGCCGCCCTTGCCGATATTCCTGTCTCCACCGCGTTTCTTGCCACCGCCAAACATGCCGTTCAGGCTGTCCTGCAGCTTGCGGAAGGCCTCGTCCAGATCGGGCGGACCCTTCTTGTCGCCACCGCCACCACGGCGGCCGCCCCAGGGGTCCTGATTGTTCGAGTTGCCACCCGGCTCATTCCAAGCCATAGCGCTCTCCATCTGATAAAGCAAAGACGCACCCACGGCGCGCCGTCCAATGCTACAGAATGCCTGTTACGGCTGCCCGGCAACGTCACCGGGCATTTATTGCAAAGTATGTTGCTCGATGAACACCTGCGGTTCCATGCCTTCGCGGCTGACCAGGCGATTGAGATCGACCCTGGGCAAGCGAACGCTCAGCAGGCTGTTGCCTTCTTCATCATGCTCTTCGGTCTGCACCGCGCCCATCTCGAAGAATTGCGCGCGCAGGCGGGCAAGACGCTGATCCAGGCGCAGGGTCGCGACGAACAGGTCACTGCCCAGCAATTCGGCGACCGCCTGGCCCACCAGCTCCAGGCCGCGCCCGTCGCGAGCCGATACCCAGACCCGTTGCGGCTTGCCGTCGGCATCGCGCTGGATCTGCGGCTCGACGTCTTCGAGCAGGTCGAGTTTGTTATAGACCTCGAGGATCGGCAAGCCTTCGGCACCGATCTCGCCCAGCACGGCCATGACTTGCTCGATCTGCTCCATGCGCTCTGGCTCATGGGCGTCGATCACGTGCAGCAGCAGGTCCGAGTTGCTCGACTCCTCGAGCGTAGCCCGGAATGCCTCGACCAGCTTGTGCGGCAGGTGGCGAATGAAGCCCACCGTATCGGCCAGCACGATCGGCCCGATGTCGTCGAGCTGCAGACGGCGCAGGGTCGGGTCGAGGGTGGCGAACAGCTGGTCGGCGGCATACACCTCGGACGAGGTCAGCGCGTTGAACAGGGTCGACTTGCCGGCGTTGGTGTAGCCCACCAGCGATACCGAGGGGATATCCGCGCGACGGCGGCCACGGCGAGCCTGCTCGCGCTGGCTGCGGACCTTCTCGAGACGGGCCTTGATCTGGCGCAGGCGAACCCGCAGCAGGCGCCGGTCGGTCTCGAGCTGGGTCTCGCCCGGGCCGCGCAGGCCGATACCGCCCTTTTGCCGCTCCAGGTGGGTCCAGCCGCGTACCAGCCGCGTGCTCATGTGCTCGAGCTGGGCCAGTTCGACCTGCAGCTTGCCTTCATGGGTACGCGCCCGCTGGGCGAAGATATCGAGGATCAGCCCGGTACGGTCCAGCACGCGACACTCGAAGACACGTTCGAGGTTGCGTTCCTGGCTGGGCGTGAGGGTGTGATTGAAAATCACCAGGTCGACCTGCTCGGCCTTGACCAGGTCGCGCAGTTCCTCGACCTTGCCGCTGCCAATCAGGTATTTGGCCGTGGGCTGATGTCGCGCGATATTGACGAGCACGACAATATCGGCGCCGGCCGACAATGCCAGTTCCTGAAACTCCTGCGGGTCTTCGCGCGCCTCAGGGTTCTGGCCTTCCAAGTGAACGAGCAGCGCTCGCTCACCACCACCGTGGCGCTCAAAGAACAAAGCAGACTCCTATCAGGCGTTACCTGGCTCAGCGTCGCCCTGCTCGGCATCAGTCGGGCTAGGGAGGCGAACCGGACGGGCGGGAACCACCGTGGAGATGGCGTGTTTGTAGACCATCTGGCTGACGGTGTTCTTCAGCAGGACGACAAACTGGTCGAACGACTCGATCGAGCCTTGCAGTTTGATGCCGTTGACCAGATAGATCGAAACCGGAACTTTCTCTTTTCTCAAAGTGTTCAAGTAAGGGTCTTGTAGCGAATGCCCTTTTGACATATGCCGCACTCCTGTAAGGATCAATAGTAGGAAAACAATGGAATTCGGTGCTTCAAGCCGCCTGATCCGAAGAGTAGACGGCAATTGCAAGGACTCAGCTCAATATGGAGACGGTCCCCAGGTATTGCAAGGTGCGGGACAGATTGTCGCAGGCCAGGCTGTCCAGCCAGTGAATGTCGGACCAGCCACGCAACCAGGTGAATTGCCGCTTGGCGAGCTGGCGAGTGGCGATGATTCCCCGTTCGCGCATCTCGGCTTCGCTGAGCTTGCCGTCCAGATGTTCCCAGACCTGTCGATAACCCACCGCCCGTATAGACGGCAGTCCCGCGTGCAAGTCACTTCTGGCTCGCAGCTCTCGGACCTCGTCGACGAAGCCCTGTTCCAACATTTGCGAAAATCGTGACGCTATTCGCTGGTGCAGAATGTGGCGATCCGTGGGAGCAATGGCCAAACTGGCGACAGTATAGGGCAAATGTCCCTGTTCGCCTGCGTCTGCGGCAAGACTTTCAGCGAATTGACGCTGGCGATGAGCCGTCATGCTTTCGCCGCTGACCCGATACACCTCGAGCGCGCGGATGAGCCGCTGCGGGTCGTTGGGATGGATGCGCGCCGCCGACTCCGGGTCGACCTCGGCCAGCTGGCGGTGCAGTTCGGCCAGCCCGAACGCGTCAGCCTGGGCTTCGAGCTGCGCGCGCACCTGGGCGTCAGCCGCGGGCATGTCCGCCAGGCCGTCGAGCAGCGCCTTGTAATAGAGCATGGTGCCGCCGACCAGCAGCGGGATATTGCCGCGCGCGGTGATCTCGGCCATCGCCTGCAGGGCATCGCGGCGAAAATCGGCGGCCGAGTAGCTTTCGGCCGGGTCGAGAATGTCGATCAGCCGGTGCGGGTGGGCGGCGAGCACCTCTTTGGAAGGTTTGGCGGTGCCGATGTCCATGCCGCGGTAGACCAGCGCCGAGTCGACACTGATCAACTCGCAGGGCAGCACCCGTGTCAGCTCGATGGCAAGGTCGGTCTTGCCGGCCGCCGTTGGGCCCATGAGGAATATCGCAGGAGGCTTGCCGCTCATTTCTATCGACCGCGCAAAAAGAGTTTGTCCAGGTCGTCCAGGCCCATCTGGGTCCAGGTCGGTCGGCCGTGGTTGCACTGGCCGCTGCGCTCGGTGTTTTCCATGTCGCGCAGCAAGCCGTTCATTTCGGGGATGGCCAGCCGTCGGTTGGCGCGCACGGCGCCATGACAGGCCATGGTACCGAGCAGCTCGTTGAGGTGCGCCTGGATCCGGTCGCTGGTGCCGTATTCCATCAGGTCGGCCAGTACATCCTGCACCAGGCGATTGGCCTCGGCCTGCTTGAGCAGCGCGGGGATCTGCCGGATCGCCAGGGTCTCCGGGCCCAGGCGCTGCAGCTCGAAGCCCAGTTTCTGGAACCACAGGGCGTGCTCCTCGGCACAGTCGGCCTCGCGCTGGCTCATGGCGAGCGACTCGGGGACCAGCAGGGGCTGGCCGCTCAGGCCTTCGCTGGCCATGGCGACCTTGAGCCGCTCGTACATGATCCTTTCATGGGCCGCGTGCATGTCCACCAGCACCAGGCCGACGGCGTTCTCGGCAAGGATATAGATCCCCTTGAGCTGGGCCAGCGCGTAGCCCAGCGGCGGGATATCGCCCCGGCTCTCGGGCAGTGCGG
Source organism: Pseudomonas sp. (assembly GCA_029239415.1). Next base: position 3,596 of record JAQZAY010000052.1, read on the forward strand.
CGGGCGCGGGCGCGGAAGAATCCAGGGGCGCGAAGAACTCGCGGTAGGCATTCTGCGCCTCGGCAACCGGCAGGGCCTGGGCCGGTCGCGGCGTGTACGGGTACTGATAACCTGCGCCCACGCCGCTGCCCGGCTGATGGGGTGCGGCCCGGGCCGGCTCGAGCACCGGCGTGGCCAGGCGCATCTCGCCCTGGGGCCCGAACTCGCCGGCTTGCTGGCCAACCGGCCGCACGACCTCGGCGACCGTGGCGGGCGCCGCCAGCTGGTCTTCGGGGCGCACATCGGCCAGGGCGCGGTGCAGCGTGCCGTAGAGGAAGTCATGCACCATGCGCCCATCGCGAAAGCGCACTTCATGCTTGGTCGGATGCACGTTGACATCGACGCCGGTCGGGTCGAGCTCGAGAAACAGCACGAAGGTCGGATGGCGACCGTTGAACAGTACGTCGCGATAAGCCTGGCGCACTGCGTGGGCCACCAGCTTGTCGCGCACGGCGCGGCCATTGACGAAGAAGTACTGCAGGTCGGCCTGGCTGCGCGAAAAGGTCGGCAGCCCGACCCAGCCCCACAGGCGCAGGCCGTTGCGCTCGACCTCGATAGGCAGCGCCTGCTCCAGGAACGCCGGGCCGCAGATGGCGCCGACGCGCCGGGCGCGCGCGGTGTCGTCGGCCGCATCGTGCAGGCTGAGGATGCTCTTGCCGTTGTGGCGAAGGTGGAACGCCACGTCGAAGCGGGCCAGGGCCAGGCGGCGGATCACTTCCTGGAGATGGTCGAACTCGGTCTTTTCGGTCTTGAGGAACTTGCGCCGGGCCGGGGTGTTGAAGAACAGGTCGCGCACTTCGACCGAGGTGCCGACCGGATGCGCCGCAGGCTGCACCCGCGGGCTCATGTCGCGCCCCTCGGTCTCGACCTGCCAGGCTTCGCTGGCGTCCACGGTGCGCGAGGTCAGGGTCAGCCGGGCCACCGAGCTGATCGAGGCCAGGGCCTCGCCGCGAAAGCCCAGGCTGAGCACGCCTTCGAGGTCTTCGAGTTCGCGGATCTTGCTGGTGGCATGGCGCGCCAGGGCCAGCGGCAGATCGTCGGCGGCGATGCCGCTGCCGTCGTCGCGCACGCGCAGCAGCTTGACGCCGCCCTGCTCGACGTCCACGTCAATGCGCCGGGCGCCGGAATCCAGGCTGTTTTCCAGCAGCTCCTTGATCACCGAGGCCGGCCGCTCGACGACCTCGCCAGCGGCAATCTGGTTGGCGAGCCGCGGGCTGAGCAGCTCTATTCGCGAACCACCGTTCATTGGGAAGCCAGCGCGGTAGTCGGGATATCAAGCTGCTGACCGACCTTGAGTTCGTCGGTCTTGAGCTGGTTGCTCGAGCGCAGGCTGGCCACGCTGACCTGGTAGCGCACGGCAAGCATCGCCAGGGTCTCGCCCGGACGCACCGTGTGCTCGCGCGGCCCCTGGGCGATCTTGCCGCTGTCACGCAGCCAGGCGATGTAGGTGCCCGGTGGCGGGTTCTGCTGGAAGAACTGGCGCACCCCGCTATGGATCGAACGCGCCAGCGCCTGCTGGTGGCTGGCGGTGGCCAGCTTGGCGGCTTCGTTGGCGTTGGAGATGAACCCGGTCTCGACAAGGATCGACGGGATGTCCGGTGACTTGAGCACCATGAAGCCAGCCTGCTCGACCCGGCGCTTGTGCAGCGAGGTGATGCGACCCATGTTGCCGAGCACTTTCTGCCCGACATTGAGGCTCGAGCTCAGGGTCGCGGTCATCGACAGGTCGAGCAGCACACCCGCGAGCATGCGGTCCTTGTCGTCGAGGCTGACGTTGCCGGCACCGCCGATCAGGTCGGAGCGGTTCTCGCTGTCGGCCAGCCAGCGCGCGGTTTCGGAAGTCGCGCCGCGGTCGGACAGGGCAAATACCGAGGCACCGAAGGCAGCCTTGGACGGCGCGGCGTCGGCATGGATGGAGATGAACAGGTCGGCACCCTTCTTGCGGGCGATCTCGGTGCGCTTGCGCAGCGGGATGAAGTAGTCGCCAGTGCGGGTCAGCTCGGCGCGGAAGCCCTTCTCGGCGTTGATCTGGCGCTGCAGTTCCTTGGCGATCTGCAGCACGATGTCTTTTTCATGCTGGCCCCGCGAGCCCGAGGCGCCTGGGTCCTCGCCGCCGTGGCCGGCGTCGATGGCCACCACGATGTCGCGCTTGCCGCTGGGCACCGGGGTCAGCTTGATCGCCGGCTGCGCGGGGGTGACCGGCACGGCTGGAGTGGTGGCCGGGGGGGCAGGCGTCGGCGGCGGCGCAGTGGCGGCGATGGCGTCGGCCTCCTGGTCGTACAGGTCGACCACCAGGCGATTGCCGTACTGGGCGTTTGGCGCCAGGACGAAGCTCTTGGGCGTCACGGCCTTCTTCAGGTCGATCACCACCCGCAGGTCACTGGGCGTGCGCTGGGCCGAGCGAACGCTGTTGATCGGCGTATTGGAGGTCGAGACCGTCAGCGGCGCACCCAGGGTCGCGCCATTGATGTCGATCACCAGGCGGTCCGGTGCACTCAGCGTGAACACGCTGTGCTGCACCGGGCCCGACAGGTCGAAGACCAGCCGTGTGTTGTCCGGAGCACGCCACAAGCGCATGCTCTTGACTTGACTGACGGCCAGAGCGTCAACGGTCACTGCCGTCAATAACAGTCCAACGACAGCGACCAGCGCGCGTATGCGCATACCTATCCCCATTTACAGTGTGAATTCGACGGCCAGAGCGGCACACCATGCTTCGCCGCGCGAGCCCTGCGGCGACAGGGTCAGCGAGCGTCCGCTCGCCTGGGGGCTTATGGTAATGGTCAGGTCGGGCTTTGGCAAAACGCCCGCCCCGTTTCCGGGCCATTCGAACAGGCACAAGGGGTCGCCCTCGAAATAGTCGCGAATGCCCATGAACTCCAGCTCCTCCGGATCGACCAGCCGATACAGGTCGAAGTGATAAGCTCGGACCTCACCGATCTCATAGGGTTCGACCACGGTAAAGGTCGGGCTCTTGACCGCCCCGGTATGCCCCAGGCCACGGATCAACCCACGTGACAGGGTCGTCTTGCCCGCTCCCAGGTCGCCTTCGAGAAAAATCACACCGTGGCCTGCGGTGATGCGCGCCAGGCGCGCACCGAACTCGACCATGGCCGGCTCGTCGGCCAGAAACAGGGTTATGCCTGACACGCTGAATGCTCCTCCAACAACTCACGAATAACAGGGATCAGATCACCGGCCGCCAGGCCGCGCCCGTTCACGCCCAACCGCTCGCCGGCGCACGCGTGCAACCATACGCCCAGGCAGGCGGCGTCCCAATCGGCCAGTCCTTGCGCCAGCAACGCCGCCAGCACGCCGGTCAGCACATCGCCAAGGCCCGCGCCCGCCATGGCCGGGTGACCGCGGCTGCACAGCGCCAGCCGCCCCGCAGGATCAGCCACCAGGGTGCCGGCGCCCTTGAGCACGCAGACGCTGGCGTACTTGCGCGCCAGCTTGCGCGCAGCGCCTGGACGGTCGGCCTGCACCGCCTCGGTGGACACGCCCAGCAGGCGTGCGGCCTCGCCGGGGTGCGGGGTGATCACGCTGGCGCTGGGCAGGGCCAACGGCGTGCTGGCCAGCAGGTTGAGCGCATCGGCGTCCCACACCTGCGGCAACTGGGCGCTGGCCACCGCCGACAGCAGGCTGCGCCCCCAGGAGGCCTGGCCAAGGCCGGGGCCGACCACCACCACCGAGGCGCGCGCCAGCACGCCCATCAGCTGGTTGGCCGAGCTCACGCCCAGGGCCATGGTCTCGGGCAGGCGGGTCAAGGCCGCGCCGACATGCTCGGGCCGGGTGCCCAGCGAGACCAGTCCTGCGCCGCAACGCAACGCTGCCTCGGCGCTCAGCAGTACCGAGCCGCCGGTGCCAAGGTCGCCACCGACCACCAGCACATGGCCGAAATCGCCCTTTTGCGCATCCGTACGTCTGGGCTCAAGCTTCGCCAGGGTGACGCTGCTCAGGGTTTGTACTGCGTTTTCAGGGTGTTTGGTCTGGGGCATGGGGTCAAAAGCTCCGATGTCTGGCAGAATTATACGCACCTGAGCCCGTAATGCCTTATTTCCCCATGTCCGCCGTCACCCCAGACCTCGCCGCTTTGGCCCGATCGATCAAGGATTGGGGCCAGGAACTCGGTTTTGCCCATGTCGGCATCGCCGGCGTGGAGCTTGGCGAGCACGAACAACACCTGCAGCGCTGGCTGGAGGCGGACTACCACGGCGAAATGGACTACATGGGTGCCCATGGCAGCAAGCGCTCGCACCCTGACGAACTGGTCCCGGGCACCTTGCGCGTGGTGTCCTTGCGCATGGACTACCTGCCGGGCGACACCCAGATGGCCCAGCGCCTGGCGCAGCCAGAAAAGGCCTACGTTTCGCGCTATGCGCTGGGCCGCGACTATCACAAGCTGATCCGCAAGCGCGTGCAGCACCTGGCCGAACGCATCCAGCAAGCCATCGGCCCGTTCGGCTTCCGTGCGTTCGTCGACAGCGCCCCGGTGCTGGAAAAAGCCATTGCCCAGGAAGCCGGCCTGGGCTGGATCGGCAAGAACACCCTGTTGCTCAACCGCAAGGCCGGCAGCTACTTCTTCCTCGCCGAACTGTTCGTCGACCTGCCGCTGCCGGTGGACGCCGCCCAGGCCAGCGAGCACTGCGGTCGCTGCCAGGCGTGCCTGGACATCTGCCCTACCGGTGCCTTCGTCGGGCCCTACGTGCTCGACGCCCGGCGCTGCATTTCCTACCTCACCATCGAGTTGAAAAGCGCCATCCCGGTGGAGCTGCGCCCGCTGATCGGAAACCGCGTGTTCGGCTGCGATGACTGCCAGATCGTCTGTCCCTGGAACCGTTTTGCCCGCCCGAGCGGCGAAGGCGACTTCAAGCCCCGTCACGGCCTGGACAATGCCGACCTGGCCGAACTGTTCATGTGGGATGAAGCGACCTTCCTGAACAACACCGAAGGCTCGCCATTGCGCCGCGCCGGTTATGAGCGCTGGTTGCGCAACCTGGCGGTGGGACTGGGCAATGCACCCTCGACCATCCCGGTGATCGAGGCGCTGAAGGCACGCCAGCAACATCCGTCGGAGCTGGTGCGCGAGCATGTCGAGTGGGCGTTGGCGCAGCATCGGTGACCTGCCCCCGGGTGGTGCCTCAATGCTGGTCGTTGTAGTGAAACTTCGGCATTTCCCAATGGAAACGGATCGCCAGCAGGCGCACCAGGAAGCCGCCGAACAGGGTCAGCAGCATGGCCTGGCCAGCGGGCACCTGGAAATACACACAGCCCAGGTAGAACCAGGCTGCGGCGAACGACACGCTGGCGTATAGCTCGCGCCGGAATACCAGGGGAATATCGTTGCAGAAGATATCCCGCAGGATCCCGCCAAACACACCCGTGATCACGCCGCTGATGGAGGCGACCAGCATGCCCTGCCCCATCTCCAGCGCAGTCATGCAGCCGATCAGGGTGAAGGCCACCAGCCCCAGCGCGTCGAGCACCAGAAACAGCGAGCGCAGTCGACGCATCAAGGGTGCGATGAAAATGGTCATCAGCGCGGCGAAACTGGTCAGCACCAGGTATTCGGGGTGCTTGACCCAGGTCAACGGGTAGTGCCCGAGCAGCACGTCGCGCACCGAGCCGCCCCCCAGGGCGGTGACGCAGGCGATCAGCACGACGCCGAACCAGTCCATGCCGCGGCGACCGGCAGACAGCGCCCCGGTCATGGCTTCGGCGGTGATCGCGATGAGGTAGAGCATCAGCAACATGGTGCGGGTCCGTGCGGGAAAGGCGCGCAGTCTACTCAGTTGCTCTTCGCACCAAAAGGGGCTGCGCAGCCTTCACGCCATGCCTTGCGGGCTCAGACCTTGATGAAGTGCTCGCGGTAGTGACGCAGCTCGGCGATGGACTCGCGGATGTCGTCCAGCGCCAGGTGCGTGCCGCCCTTGACGAAGCTGTCGCGCACATGCGGGGCCCAGCGCGCGGCCAGTTCCTTGACGGTGGAGACATCCAGGTTGCGGTAGTGGAAGTAGCTTTCCAGGGTCTTCATGTGCCGATAGAGAAAACGGCGGTCCTGACAGATACTGTTGCCGCAGATCGGCGACTTGCCCTTGGGCACCCATTGCTCAAGGAACCTGAGCGTCTCGGCCTCGGCCTCGGCCATGCTGACGCGGCTCTCGCGCACGCGCTGGGTCAGGCCCGTACCGCCATGGGTGCGAGTGTTCCACTCGTCCATGCGCGCCAGCACTTCGTCGCTGTGGTGGATGGCGATCACCGGGCCTTCGGCCAGGGTGTTGAGCTCGCTGTCGGTAACGATGGTGGCCATCTCGATGATCACATCGGTGTCCGGGTCCAGGCCGGTCATTTCCAGATCGATCCAGATCAGGTTCTGTGGATTGTGCATGTAAAGCTCCTCGATTAGGCCGACATATTAGCCTAGTGCTAAACTGCTCGCCGTTTTCAATCGTCCCGCAACCTCGGAACCTTCATGGCCAAACGCCAGCTCAATCGACGCCAGAACTGGCGCATCGAAAAAATCCAGAACGAACGCGCCGCTCGCGCCGCCAAACGCGAGCAGCATGCGCTGCACGAGCTCGAAGGCGGCGACCTGGGGCCCGAGCAACTGGGCCTGGTGATCGCGCACTTCGGCGTGCAGGTCGAGGTCGAGGCCCAGGAAGGCGAGTTCGCCGGCCAGGTGTTCCGTTGCCACTTGCGCGCCAACCTGCCGGCGTTGGTGACAGGCGACCGCGTGGTATGGCGTGCGGGCAACCAGGGCATCGGCGTGATCGTCGCGCAGATGCCGCGCAACACCGAGCTGTGCCGACCCAACAACCATGGACAGCTAAAGCCGGTGGCGGCCAACGTCGACCTGATCGTGATCGTCTTCGCCCCGGCGCCCGAGCCCCAGGCCAACCTGATCGACCGCTACCTGGTGGCGGCGGAGCACGCCGGCATCCGCCCACTGCTGCTGCTCAACAAGGCCGACCTGATCGACGAGCAGAACGCCCCGGCGCTCAATGCATTGCTGGCGGTGTATCGGCAGCTGGGCTACCCGCTGCTGGAGGTCTCCGCGCACCAGGGCGATGGCATGCAGCGCCTGCAGGAAATGCTCGACGGACACATCAGTGTGTTCGTGGGCCAGTCCGGGGTAGGCAAGTCGTCGCTGGTCAACAGCCTGCTGCCCGATGCCCAGAGCCGCGTAGGCGACCTGTCCGAATGGTCGGGGCAAGGCACCCATACCACCACGACCGCCCGCCTCTACCACTTCCCCGGCGGTGGCGAGCTGATCGACTCCCCAGGCATCCGTGAGTTCGGCCTGGGCCATGTGAGCCGCCACGACGTCGAGGCCGGCTTCATCGAGTTTCGTGACCTGCTCGGCACCTGCCGCTTCCGCGACTGCAAGCATGACCGCGAACCTGGTTGCGCCCTGCTGTTGGCGCTCGAGGAAGGGCGTGTTCAGCAACAACGCATGAACAGCTACCGCTCGATCATTGCCAGCCTGCCCGAAGACAGCTACTGATCGCGCCGCAGTCCCTCAGGGGCGCGGCGTGCGGCAGACTGTAGGTCGCCAGGGTAATTTTTGTAGGAAGAATTACCTCTCGCTGTACGAAATTTCTGTTTTTACAGTTGAATCTTGTCGCCTCCTCCCTTTTCGCCAATGGTCATGTAACCAGACGCGTATCAACAGGGAGGGTTGCACCGATGCCAGTGTTCATCAGTTATCGTCACAGCGAACGCCTGGATGCCTTCATCATCAATGAGCGCCTGCTGCTGGAAGGGATCTCCACGCACCTGGAGCTGTTCGACGCCAGCGCCGAACAGAACTCGGACGATACCTGTACCAGCCTGTGCCGCCACTTGGTCGACGCCACGCACCTGATCGCCGTGGTCTCGCCCGTCACCGCGGCAGACTGGTGGCTGCCCTGGCAACTGGGCGCGGCCACGGCGCTGCATCGACGGATCACGCTGTACCAGAGCGGCGCGGGCTGCCTGCCGTGCTACCAGCAGAAATGGCCGCGCATGCACGAGCGCGAGCACATCGAGCTGTTCGTGCGGGCCTATCACGATGAGGACACGTTCTGCCGCGCCATGGTGGCCAGGCAGCCCAATGCCCCTTCGATCAATCGGGCGAACGCCGACTTTTTCCATGCCGACCTGAGGTCCAAGATCCGCCGGGGTTTCTAGGCGTTTCGGGCCCAAGGAACCTTATCCCTTGGGCTCATCCATCTTCAACACGCCTTCCTCGAAGATGTTCAGCTTCTGCCGCAGCTCACGAGGCTGCATCGGTGCCTCCGGGCCGGGGGTGGCAGGGCTGCCCGGGGCCTCGGTCTGGGGCTTGTCTGGCGCGGCGGGCTCGCCTTGCTCGCCCTCGATGGAACGCTGGGCCTTCTTGGTCAGCACGATGATGTCGATGCGCCGGTTGACCGGGTTGGTCGGATCCTTGCGGTCGAACAGCGACGACGACGCGTAACCGACCACTCGCGCCACCTGCTCGTCCGGATAGCCGCCAGCGACCAAGGCACGCCGCGCGGCGTTGGCCCGGTTGGCCGACAGCTCCCAGTTGCCGAAGCCACCGCTGCCGGCGAAGGGCTTGGCGTCGGTATGGCCACTGATGCTGATCTTGTTCGGCACCGCCTTGATGGTGTCGGCCATGGCCAGCAGGATGTCTTCGAAATACGGCTGCAGGCGAGCACTGCCCAGGTCGAACATCGGCCGGTTCTCGGCGTCCATGATCTGGATACGCAGGCCATCCTGGGTGATCTCGAACAGGATCTGGTCCTTGAACTTCTGCAGCTCGGGGTTTTCCTCGACCTTGTTCTGCAGCTCCTGCAACAGCAGCTCGAGCCGCTCGCGCTCGACCTGTTCGGCCATGCCCTCGACCTTCTCCTTGTCGATCTGGATGCTGGACTCGGGCGTGGGTTCGGATTTCATTTCCGGGTTGATTGTCTTGTCCGGCGCAAGCTCGGGCGAGCCGCCCAGGTCGATGACATAGGGCGTGCCACTCTCGGAAAAACCGATCGGGTCCTTGAAATAGCCGGCGATGGAGATCTTCTGCTCGGGCGTTGCGGTGGACATCAACCACAGCACCAGGAAGAAAGCCATCATCGCCGTGGCAAAGTCGGCGAAGGCGATCTTCCAGGCGCCTCCGTGGTGCCCGGCGGCGAAGCGCTTGACGCGCTTGATGATTATCGGCTGGTTGTTTTCCATGACTCAGCGACCGCGAACCGCTTGCTCGAGCTCGGAGAAGCTCGGCCGATGCTTGGGGTACAGCACCTTGCGCCCGAACTCCACGGCCAGCGACGGTGGCATGCCCGAGGCCGAGGCTACCAGGGAAGCCTTGATGGCTTCGTACAGGTTGACCTCTTCCTTGGCATCGTGGGCCAGGCAGGTGGCCAAGGGGCCGAAGAAACCGTACGCCGCCAGGATACCGAAGAAGGTACCGACCAGCGCCGCGCCTACGTGCATGCCGATCGCCGCCTGGTCGCCATCGCCCAGCGAGGCCATGGTCACCACGATACCCAGCACCGCAGCCACGATACCGAAGCCAGGCATGCCGTCGGCGATGCCGGTGACCGCGTGGGAAGGGTGTTCGAGCTCTTCCTTCATGCTCATGAGCTCCATGTCGAACAAGCCTTCGAGCTCATGCGGGGCCATATTGCCGGTGGACATGATGCGCAGGTAGTCGCAGATGTACGCCGTCATGCGTTCATCTCCAAGCACCGTCGGGTACTTGGCGAAGATCGGGCTGGCCGAGGCATCCTCGATATCGGCCTCGATCGCCATCATGCCTTCGCGGCGGCTCTTGTTGAGGATCTCGTAGACCAGGCCCAGCACCTCCAGGTAGAAGGCGTGGCTGAAGCGCGAGCCGAACATCTTCATCGACTTCTTGAGCACATGCATGGTCATGTAGCCAGGGTTGGCCTGCAGGAACGCGCCAAGTGCCGCGCCGCCGATGATCATGACCTCGAAAGGCTGGATCAGCGCCGCGATCTTGCCGTGGGATAGAACATATCCGCCGAGCACGCTCGCGAATACGACGATGATGCCGATAATTTTAGCCATAGATTCAAAGCACTTGCAGTCGTGGTCAGGGTCAGGGGCGGGAGCTTGTGAAACTCTTCTTCTACTTATCGGCAGAACTGCGCCAGACTAAAGCCCGTCAAAGTGAAAAGCCTGTCAGAGCTGATGTCATGATGCCAATTGCTACCGGTGTACACGATCAGGTGCCGTCGACGCTGCAAGCGTGGGTCAAGCTGCTCGATGGCGTGCGCCTGCCTGTGCCCAAGGCCAGCCACGACCGTGTGCAGGCCGCCCTCAACGACAGCCGCCGGTCCATGCGCGATATCGCCGAGCTGATGCAGGGCAGCCCCGCGCTGGTGCTCAGCGTCATGCGCGAGGCCAACCATCCGGCCAATGCCAGCCAGGCAGCGCCTGCCGAAAGCCTGGAAATCGCGCTCAACCGCCTGGGCCTGGCGCGCACCAGCGGCCTGCTGGCTCGCCTGCCGGCCATGCCGGTGGAGCAAATCCCACCGGTGCTGCGCCAGTTCCAGCTGATCAGCCAGCACGCCAGCCAGCAGGCCAGTGGCCTGTTCGCCAGTCGCCTGGCGCGCCTGTGGCAGGAAATCCACTGGGGCAGCCTGCTGTTTCTCGCGCCGCTGTGGCCGCTGGCGGTCACCCACCCCAGGCTGCTGGACACCTGGGAGCTGCGGGTCATCCACAAGAGCGAGGACGCCAGCGCGGTGGAGCTGGAGCTGTTTGGCGTGCGCATCATGCGCTTGTGTCAGGCCATGGCCGAGCACTGGCGGCTCCCGGACTGGGTCACCCAGGGGTATCGCCTGCTGCAGGAGGAGCGCGAACAGCTGGCCAAGGTGCTGAATATCGCCCGCGAGCAGGATGCCTTGCACCAGCAGCAGCGCCTCGATGACGAGCCAGGCCTGCGCCGCTGGTTCAACCAGCCGGCCAACACCGTGCTGCTGGCCAACGGCCTTGCCCTGGCCGCCCAGGTAGGCTGGGTCAACCCGCACCTGCTGCGCTGGCAGCTGCTCACCAGCCTGTACCTGCAGACCTCGCTCGACGATGTGCAGCAGCAGGTTCACCAGCAGGCCGCGGCCAGTGCGCGCCGGCATGCCGACATGGCCTTGTTCCATCCCGCCGAGGCGCTGATCTGGCCGTGGAGCCAGCGCCGCCCGCATCCGGGCATGCTCGCCCCTGCCCCGCCCTCGTCCCAGGACCTGGACACCTGGCGCACACTGTGCGGCGAGCTGCTGGCGCAGCCAAGCCCGTTCAGCAATGCCATCCATCTCAGCACCCAGGCCCGTGAGGCCCTCCTCGCCTGCGGCATGCAGCGCCTGATGCTGCTGATGCTCGACCGCGCCACCAACAGCCTGCGCATGCAGCAGGTCGCCGGCCTGCCCAAGGACGCCTTGCGCCTGAACCTGCCGATCGACCAGAACAAGCTGCTGCAACGGCTGATGAGCCAGCCCGCGCAGTTGCGCCTGACCCCCGACAACCATGCCCAGTTCTCGGCACTGATGCCCGAGCCGCTGCGCGAGTGGCTCGATAGCCAGCACCTGCTGTTGCGCTCGCTGGCGGTCAAGGGCCAGGTACTGATGCTGGTACTCGCCGACCAGGGCGGCAAGCCGCTGTCCGACGTCAGCCTGCAGGCCTTCGGCAAGACGGTGCAATGCATCGAGCGCGCGCTCGCCACTTTCGGCAATCGCAACGCCTGACCCATGCGCTACAATCGCGCCTTCGTTCCACCCTGGAGACTGTGGATGTCTGACTTTTCTGGTTTGCCCCTGGTGATCGAGCCGGCCGACCTCCTGCCGCGCCTGGATTCACCACAGCTGATCGTGGTCGACCTGACCTGCGCCAACCGCTATGGCAGCGGCCATGTGCCGGGTGCCCGCTTCGTCGACCCCAAGCGCACCCAGCTGGGCCAGCCACCTGCGCCAGGACTGATGCCAGGCCGCGCCGACCTCGAGAAGCTGTTCGGCGAGCTCGGCCATCGCAGCGACGCAGTCTACGTGGTCTACGACGACGAGGGCGGTGGCTGGGCCGGGCGCTTCATCTGGTTGCTCGACGTCATCGGCCATCGGCAGTACCACTATCTCAATGGCGGTATCCAGGCGTGGCCGGCCGACCAGCTGTCCACCGAGCTGCCTGCCCAGGCGGCTGGGCAGGTGAGCCTGCAGCTGCACGACGAGCCCACCGCCACCCGCGAATACCTGCAAAGCCGCCTGGGCGCGGCCGACCTGGCGATCTGGGACGCGCGCAGCCCGGGCGAGTACCGGGGCGAGAAAGTCCTGGCCGCCAAGGGCGGGCACATTCCCGGGGCGGTCAACTTCGAGTGGACCGCCGGCATGGACCTGAACGACAACCTGCGCATCCGCCAGGACATGCCAGAGATTCTCGCCCAGCTGGGCATCACCAAGGACAAGGAAGTGGTCACCCACTGCCAGACCCACCACCGTTCCGGCTTCACCTACCTGGTGGCCAAGGCCCTCGGCTACCCACGGGTGAAGGCTTACGCCGGCTCCTGGGGCGAATGGGGCAACCACCCGGACACGCCTGTAGAGGTTTAAGGAAAACTACTCAATGAAATCGCGTCTTTTCATCATCAGCCAATACTTGCTGCCGCATCACCTGCTGTCCCGACTGGCCGGCTGCATCGCCGAATGCCGCGTGCACTGGTTCAAGAACGCCTTTACCGCCTGGTTCGCCAAGCGCTACCAGGTCGACATGTCCCAGGCGGTGGTCGAGGACCTGACCGCCTACGAGCACTTCAATGCCTTCTTCACCCGTGCCCTGAAACCCGGCGCACGCCCCCTGGACGAAACCCCCGGCGCCATCCTCTGCCCCGCCGACGGCGCGGTCAGCCAGCTTGGCGCGATCGAGCACGGTCGCATCTTCCAGGCCAAGGGCCACAGTTTCAGCGCCCTTGAACTGCTGGGCGGCGATCCGGCCAATGCCGCGCCCTTCATGGGCGGCGAATTCGCCACCATCTACCTGTCGCCCAAGGACTACCACCGCGTGCACATGCCGCTGGCCGGCACCCTGCGCGAGATGATCTACGTGCCGGGCCGGCTGTTCTCGGTCAACCAGACCACCGCCGAAAACGTGCCGGAGCTGTTCGCGCGCAACGAGCGGGTGGTCTGCCTGTTCGACACCGAGCGCGGCCCGATGGCCGTGGTGCTGGTCGGCGCGATGATCGTGGCCTCGGTCGAGACCGTGTGGGCGGGCCTGGTGACGCCGCCCAAGCGTGAGCTCAAGACGTTCCGCTATGACGAGGCCAGCCGCGCGCCGATCCACCTGGAAAAAGGTGCCGAGCTGGGCCGCTTCAAGCTGGGCTCGACCGCCGTGGTGCTGTTCGGGCCGGAGCAGGTCAAGTGGGCAGAGAACCTGGGTGCAG
>JAQZAY010000401.1 GCA_029239415.1 Pseudomonas sp.
ATCGCGCCAGCGCCAACCCTGCCGTTCCTCGCCGAGCGACCCGAGCAGGCCCGCAGTCATCGCTTGCACGCCTGGCTCGGTCCGGAGCAACACCAGGCCCTGCGGCACATGGCGCGCGAGCGCAGGATGACCCTGTCGAACCTGATGCTCGGGCTGTTTGCGGCAGTGCTCGGCGCGCAGACCGGTGATCGCCGGTTCCGCCTCAATGTCCCCAGCTTCTGGCGCCCGCCGCTGGTCGATGGGGTGGAGCGTATCGTTGGCGAATTCGCCAATGTGCTGATGCTCGACGTGGAGGTCGGCGCGACCGGGAGCCCAGCGGCGCTATGCGCACGACTGGCCCGTGAGTTGGTCGAGCTGCACGAACACTGCGCCTACCCCGGGGTCAACCTGATGCGCGACCTGTCGCGTCGGCAGGGCTCGGCGCAATTGGCCCCGGTAGTGTTCACCGCGGCACTCGACATGCCGGGCGGGGACCTGTTCTCCGAGCGCGTGCGGCGGGTCTTCGGAGCACTGGACTGGGTGATTTCGCAGGGGCCGCAAGTCGCCCTGGATGCACAGGTCGCCTGCGCCGACGGTGGCATCCTGATCAACTGGGACATCCGCCTCGATGCCCTCCCCCTGGCCTGGGTCTCCAGGCTGTTCGAGCGCTTCGTGGCGCTGGTGGGCGACGTTGCCAGGTGCCCTGCGACCCTTGACCAGCCACTGGTCAGCCCCACCGGCGAGCAGCCACTGACCACGCTGCAGCAGGCCTATCTGCTCGGGCGCAGTGCGCAGGTACCGCTCGGTGGCGTGGCCATGCAAGAGTTTCGCGAATACCGCGGGCGCATGGACATCGCCTTGCTGCGCTGCCGTCTGGCCGAGATGGTCCAGCGACACCCGAGCCTTCGCCTGCGCATCGATGCCCACGAGCGGGTGCAGTACGTCAGCGACCAGATGCAGGTCAACCTCGATGAGGTCGACCTTTGCGATCTCTGCGTGGAAGACGCGCTCAGCGAGATCGCCGGGCGCCGTGAAGACTACGCGCATGCCGTGTTCGAGCTCGATCGCGCACCCTGGAACGTCACCGCGTTTCGCCTGGCCGACGGGCAGCTCGTGGTCTTCGCGAGACTGGACGCGCTGATCCTTGATGGGCGCTCCATCGCCACCCTGATGCTGGAACTGTTCAACGCCAGCGCCGGCGAGGAGCCAGGTGCCGAGACCGATCCTGCGCCGACCGACCTCGCCCCCCAGCGCAAGGCAGACGCCGACTACTGGAGTGCCAAGCTGACCGACGTGACCGGCGCACCGCGCCTGCCCTGGCTCACCCCGCTGCACCAGGTCGGTACTTCTCGCTACGAGCGCCAGAGCCTGCGGGTGCCCAGGCAGACCTTTGCAGCCCTGTGCAGACTGGGGGCACGCCAGGGCCTGTTCAAGAACTCAGTGCTCATGGCGGTGGTGCTGGAGGTACTTTCGCACTGGGTCAACGAGGGCGATCTCTGCGTCGCGGTGCCCGTGGCACCGCAAACCGACGCGGCATTCGCCAATCGCTCGAGCTTCATCGCGGTCAACTGGACGCCTGGCGCCGAAACCTTCGCCCAGCGCGCAGCCAGGCTGCAGGTGGATGTCCTGGAAGGCTTGCAGCATCTAGCATTCTCCGGCGTCGACCTGGCGCGACTGCTGTTCGAGAAACACGGTCCCGGCCCGGTACTGCCCGTGGTGGTCACCAACGGCTTCTCCTGGCCGGTGGCCCCTGTGGACAGCGCGATGCGCCTGCATGGCGGGCTGACCCAGACACCCCAGGTGGCCATGGACATCCGCTTCTGGGCCGACGCTGAAGGCGCTTTGCTGCTCGACATCGATTTCGCCCGCGAAGTGCTGGCTCCAGCGCTGGTCGGCGATGTCCTCCAGGCACTGGACAAGGCCATCCGGCAGGTCGCCGACAGCGCAAGCCTGGCCATCGAGCCCGCGGCAATCATCGATATCGGCCACTACCGCCTGAACAGCCCGGCCAGCGACGCGTGCAGCGACGGGTTCCTCGCGCGGATCGCCACCCACCTGTTCGAGGCCGGCAACGGCAAGACCGCGCTGATCAGTGGCGACCGGCACATCAGCTATGCCGCGCTCGGCGATGGCGTGGGCCGGATCATCGCGGCGCTCCAGGCACGAGGGCTTGGCCAAGGCCATGTGGTCGCCATCTGCCTGCCGCGTAGCCCCGAGCACACCATGCTCACCCTGGCCTGTGCGCTGACCGGCGTGATCTGGGTGCCGATCGATGCATCGGCACCGCCGCAACGCCGGCAGTACCTGCTGGACAACTGCCGGCCCGACCTGGTGGTCATGACAGAGGCCGAGCCGATCGGCCATCCAACGGCCACCTGCGCGGCGCTTCTCGCGGGCCAGGCAATGACCCTCCACGACCTGGCCGACCTGTCGCTGAGCGACGCCCCGGCCTACTACCTGTACACCTCGGGCACCACGGGCAAACCCAAGTGCGTGGTCTTGAACAACCGCGCCACGGCCAACGTGATCGCCAGCACCCAAGCTCATTGGGAGGTCAGCGAGCACGACGTGTTCATGTCGGTCACCCCGCTGCACCATGACATGTCGGTATTCGATGTCCTCGGATGCCTGAGCGCCGGAGCCACGCTGGTGCTGCCCGGCCCGGGCGAGGAAAAGGACGCAGTGCGCTGGAACCAGTTGATCGCCCGGCACCGGGTGACCCTGTGGTGCTCGGTCCCGGCAATCCTGGAAATGCTGCTGGCCTGTCGTGGCGACAACCGTCTGGAAAGCCTGCGCCTGATTGCCCAAGGGGGCGACTACATCAAGCCTTCGACGGTTGCCGAGCTGCGTGGGCAGTTGCCAGGCGCGAGGCTGGTTTCCCTGGGCGGGCCGACCGAGACCACCATCTGGAGCATCTGGCACGACATCACCTGCGATGACCAGGCCGTGATCCCCTATGGCCGGCCCCTGCCTGGCAACCGCTACCTGGTGCTCGATGCGCGGGGAGACCATTGCCCGGCGGGCGTGGTTGGCCGCATCCATACCACCGGGGTCAACCTGGCCTTGGGCTACCTGCAGGACGGCGAGCTGCTGCAAACCGACTTCATCACCGTCACCGATGAGCACGGCCAGGCTGTGCGGGCTTTTCGTACCGGTGACTGCGGGCGCTACCGCGACGATGGCGTGCTGCTCTTCGACAGCCGGGTCAATGGCTATGTGAAGGTACGTGGCGTGCGCGTCTCGCTACCGGATATCGAGATGGCACTGAGCACCCATCCAGCGCTGCGCCAGGTACTGGTGGTCGACTACACAGACCCGCGCCACGGCGAAGTCTCCCTTGGCGCGCTCTACGTCGGTGCCCAGGGCGCAGCCGCGCCAAGCGTGTGCGAAGTCCGCGAGCATGCCCGCCAGCACCTGCCGCAAACCCATGTGCCTTCGCGCCTGCTCTGCGTGGCCGAGCTGCCGCTTTCGCAAAACGGCAAGGCTGATCGCCAACGTGCACGCGACATGCTCTGCGCGCC
>JAQZAY010000402.1 GCA_029239415.1 Pseudomonas sp.
GATACCGCGCTCACGCACGTAAATAAGGGTGTTGGCAGTGCCCAGGTCGATGGAAAGATCGCTGGAAAACATGCCACGCAGTTTCTTGAACATGGGAAAGTGACCCTAGGCAACGCGTGGGTAAAAAAGTGCGGCAAACTCTAACAATGACGGGGATTTTGGGCAAGGCGCCAATATGTTAAATTGACTGTTTTTCCGAGCACGCCAGCAGATGATCGCGGCCGTATGACCGCCAGAACGCCGGCATGTTCCTCATCGCGGACCCTTTCCGTTTTGTTTCCCCTGGAGATCCCCATGGCGCTTGAACGCTGCGACGTGGAAAAGATTGCCCACCTGGCCAGACTCGGCCTGGATGAAGGCGATCTGCCACGTATTACCGATGCCTTGAACAGTATTCTTGGGCTGGTCGACCAGATGCAAGCTGTCGACACCCGCGATATCGAGCCCCTCGCCCACCCCCTGGAAGCCAGCCAGCGCCTGCGCGCCGACGTGGTAACCGAACACAACCAGCGCGACGCCTACCAGGCCGTCGCACCGGCGACCCAAGACGGTCTGTACCTGGTTCCGAAAGTCATCGAGTAAGGGATAGAGCCTGCCATGCATCAACTGACACTGGCCGAGATCGCCCGCGGACTCGCCGACAAATCGTTTTCCTCCGAAGAGCTGACCCGCGCCCTGCTGGCGCGCATCGGGCAACTCGACCCGCAGCTCAACAGCTTCATCAGCGTCACCGAGGAACTGGCCCTGGGCCAGGCCCGGGCCGCCGACGCCCGCCGCGCCGCCGGCGAGACTGGCGCGCTGCTGGGTGCCCCGATCGCCCACAAGGACCTGTTCTGCACCCAGGGCGTGCGCACCAGCTGCGGCTCGCGGATGCTCGACAACTTCCAGGCGCCCTATGACGCCACCGTGGTCGCGCGCCTGGCCGAGGCCGGCATGGTCACCCTGGGCAAGACCAACATGGACGAGTTCGCCATGGGCTCGGCCAACGAATCGAGCCACTACGGCCCGGTGAAGAACCCCTGGAACCTCGAGCACGTGCCCGGCGGCTCGTCCGGTGGTTCGGCCGCGGCCGTGGCTGCGCGCCTGCTCCCGGCCGCCACCGGCACCGACACCGGCGGCTCGATCCGCCAGCCTGCGGCGCTGACCAACCTTACCGGCCTGAAGCCGACGTACGGCCGTGTCTCGCGCTGGGGCATGATCGCCTACGCCTCCAGCCTCGACCAGGGCGGCCCGATGGCCCGCACTGCAGAAGACTGCGCCCTGCTGCTGCAAGGCATGGCCGGTTTCGACGCCAAGGACTCCACCAGCATCGATGAGCCGGTGGCCGACTACAGCGCCAACCTCAACGCCTCCCTCGAAGGCCTGCGCATCGGCCTGCCGAAGGAATACTTCGGCGCCGGCCTCGACCCGCGCATCGCCGAGCGGGTCCACGCCAGCGTCAAGGAGCTCGAGAAGCTCGGTGCCGTGGTCAAGCAGATCAGCCTGCCGAACATGCAGCATGCGATCCCGGCCTACTACGTCATCGCCCCGGCCGAGGCTTCCTCGAACCTGTCGCGCTTCGATGGCGTGCGCTTCGGCCACCGCTGCGACAATCCCAAGGACCTCACCGACCTGTACAAGCGCTCGCGTGGCGAGGGCTTCGGCACCGAGGTGCAGCGCCGCATCATGGTCGGCACCTATGCCCTGTCGGCCGGTTACTACGACGCCTACTACCTGCAGGCGCAGAAGATCCGCCGCCTGATCAAGAACGACTTCATGGCTGCGTTCAATGACGTCGACCTGATCCTTGGCCCGACCACGCCCAACCCGGCCTGGAAGCTCGGCGCCAAGAACAGCGACCCGGTCGCCGCCTACCTGGAAGACGTCTACACCATCACCGCCAACCTCGCCGGCCTGCCGGGCCTGTCGATGCCGGCCGGTTTCGTCGAGGGCCTGCCGGTGGGCGTGCAACTGCTCGCCCCGTACTTCCAGGAAGGCCGCCTGCTCAACGTCGCGCACCGCTATCAGCAAGTGACTGACTGGCACACCCGCGCACCCAACGGCTTCTGAGGAACTCACACATGCAATGGGAAGTTGTCATCGGGCTGGAGATCCATACCCAGCTCGCCACCCAGTCGAAGATATTCTCCGGCAGCTCCACGACCTTCGGTTCCGAACCGAACACCCAGGCCAGCCTGATCGACCTGGGCATGCCTGGCGTTCTGCCGGTGCTCAACCAGGAAGCCGTGCGCATGGCCTGCATGTTCGGCCTGGCGGTCAATGCCGAGATCGGCCAGCACAACGTGTTCGCGCGCAAGAACTACTTCTACCCCGACCTGCCCAAGGGCTACCAGATCAGCCAGATGGAACTGCCGATCGTCGGCAAGGGCCATCTGGACATCGCCCTCGAGGACGGCACCATCAAGCGCGTCGGCATCACCCGCGCGCACCTGGAGGAAGACGCGGGCAAGAGCCTGCACGAAGACTTCAGCGGCTCGACCGGCATCGACCTGAACCGCGCCGGCACCCCGCTGCTGGAGATCGTCTCCGAGCCCGACATGCGCAGCGCCAAGGAAGCCGTGGCCTACGTCAAGGCCATCCACGCGCTGGTGCGCTACCTGGGCATCTGTGACGGCAACATGGCCGAAGGCTCGCTGCGCTGCGACTGCAACGTGTCGATCCGGCCCAAGGGCCAGGCCGAGTTCGGCACCCGCTGCGAGATCAAGAACGTCAACTCGTTCCGCTTCATCGAGCGGGCGATCAACTCCGAGGTCCAGCGCCAGATCGACCTGATCGAGGACGGCGGCAAGGTCGTCCAGCAAACCCGCCTGTACGACCCGAACAAGGACGAGACCCGCGCCATGCGCAGCAAGGAGGAAGCCAACGACTACCGTTACTTCCCCGACCCCGACCTGCTGCCGGTGGTCATCGAGGACGCGTTCCTCGACGCCACCCGCGCCAGCCTGCCGGAGCTGCCGCCGCAGAAGGTCGAGCGCTTCCAGAGCCAGTACGGCCTGTCGGTGTATGACGCCAACGTGCTGGCCTCGAGCCGCGAGCAGGCCGACTACTTCGAGCAGGTGGCGAGCATCGGCGGCGATGCGAAGCTGGCGGCCAACTGGGTCATGGTCGAGCTGGGCAGCCTGCTGAACAAGCTGGGTGTCGAGATCGACCAGGCGCCGGTCACCGCCGATCAGCTGGGCGGCATGCTCCTGCGCATTCGCGACAACACCATCAGCGGCAAGATCGCCAAGGTGGTCTTCGAGGCCATGGCCGGCGGCGAAGGCGATGCCGACGCGATCATCGAAAGCCGCGGCCTGAAGCAGGTCACCGACAGCGGTGCGATCGAGAAGGTGCTCGACGAGGTGCTGGCGGCCAACGCCGACCAGGTCGAGCAATACCGCGCCGCCGACGAGGCCAAGCGTGGCAAGATGTTCGGCTTCTTTGTCGGACAGGCCATGAAGGCTTCCAAGGGCAAGGCCAACCCGCAGCAGGTGAACCAGCTGCTCAAGGCCAAGCTGGA
>JAQZAY010000403.1 GCA_029239415.1 Pseudomonas sp.
ATCAGGAACTGATGGAATCGATCCTGGACAAGAACATCGGCATCGAGAAGTACTTCAGCTACATCGTCATCAAGTCGCCGGTGCTCAAGAGCGCCGTGCCATTGCGCAGCCTGCTCCGCTCGGTATGAAGCGGGGGCCCCCGCGGGCGCCTGTTCAGGAAAGAATGCAGAACACCTTGCGCACCTTTTCCAGGCTGGTCCAGGCATTGCTGGCACCGGCGGGTACCACCACCGTCTCGCCTGCGCGCACGGCGCACGGTGCGCCCTGCTCGGGCGTCAGGGTCACCACGCCTTCGATGATGTGCATGAGTTCGCAATAGCTCGGCTCGACCGTCTTGCGTGCGTAGGCTTCGCACTCCCACAACCCGATGCGCAGGTTGGCACTGGTGAACAATGTGTGGCTCCAGGCGTTCGGGCTCGCGGTCAGCAGCACCTCGGCCGCGGGTGGGTTGCACGGCTGCAGCGGCAGGTCTGGGTCGATTTCCAAGGGCCGGGCTGGCATCTCGGCACTGCCGGGCAAGCCCGGAAACGCCATGAACAACCGGCGCAGCTCGCCCTGGTGCCGCCACCGCAACGCGATGCCCCGGGGAATCACGAAGCAGTCACCTGGCGCCAGCGCAAGGCTGAAGCCCTCGCCCTCGAGGATCAGTTCGCCGGCTTCTATGACCCCAAGCTCGACCCAAGGAAAACCCTCGATCAGCAGATTGGCATCGCGGTCGGCGCCGACGCCCACGGCGTAGCCCTGTGCAGCGTCATGGAAATGGGTTGTCCGGCCGGCTGCCAATGGATCGTCGGGCAGCGAGCATGCGGCCATAGGCAGTTGCCGAACATCAGGCGGGGCGCAGTAGTGCAAGACAGGAGGCATCGTCGGTACTCGCGGCTCATCGGCCGATCAGGTCCAGGAATTGCTGCCAGCCCGCCGCCAGGCGGACACCCGGCGCACGGAAGGCATGCATAGGAATAGGTTTGAAGGTTTCATTCCCCAGCAACCCGAGGTCCACTTTCCTGCCCGCCGTCATGGCGGACAATTGCGCGCCCATCCAGGTCGACATGGCCACACCGCCGCCGTTGTAGCCGATGGCATAGAAGCGCTTGTCGTCCAGTTGGCCGGCGTGGGGCAGGTAGTCCAGCGTCATGGCCACCAGGCCCGACCAGCGAAACGCGATCGGCTGTTCGCGCAACACTGGGAACACGACTCCCATGCTGCGCTGCAGGTCACGGAATGCCGATTCGGAGTCAGTCTTGCCGAAGGCGCCACGCCCACCGAAGATCAAGCGATCGCCCACTACCCGGAACCAGCGCAGCATGCGCTTGGTATCGCCGCAGACTTGCCCTCCGGGCAACAGCCCTGCCAGGACCGTCGCCGGCAGCGGCTCGGTGGCGATGATGGCGCTGCGAAACGGAATCAGGCGCCGGTGCAGGACGTCGGTAGAAGGGTTCAGGTCCGAATAGCCGTTGGTGGCGTAGATCACCTGCCTGGCGATCACCCGGCCCTGGGGCGTCTGCACGATCATTCGCCCGTTTTCCTGGCGGACCTGCTGCGCGGGACTGTTGATGTACATCTTCACGCCGCGATCATTCAGGCTGCGAGCGATGCCACGCGCATAGTTCAGCGGGTGGATACCGCCGGCCTTGGGGGTCAGCAAGCCTCCGGCGAAAATCTTCGAGCCGGTCAGTTCAGCGACTTCGGCAGCGCTGATCATGACCGAGGAAGCGCCGCCGGTCTCGCGCCTGATCCAGCTGGCGGTGGCTTCGAGCCCCGCCAGTGCGTGCTCGTTGTGCGCCGCGGCAATATGCCCGCCCATCTGTAGCCGCGCCTCGGTCAACCCCAGCGTGTCGACCATCTCGACCACGCTGTCGACGGCCTGGTAGCCGGTGCGATACATCTGCAGGGCCGTATCGCGGCCAAAGCGCGCCATGAGCGTCGGGAAGCCGACCCGAAACTTGGGCGAGACCACACCGCCGTTGCGTCCGCTGGCGCCCCAGGCCAAGGTATTGGCCTCGATGACGATGGGCTCGCGCCCGCTGCTGGCGATATGGTGAGCCGCGCTAAGGCCGGTATACCCTCCCCCAATGATCGCCACGTCGCATTGCCGGTCACCCGTGAGCGATTGCAGCGCAGGCGCAGGTTCGGCAGTCGCCGTCCACAAGCTCTGAAGAGTCATTGCCTATACCCCAGCGAACAAGAAAAAGGGTACTGCAGCCCGGCTGCAGCACCCGGGTACTCAGCCCAGCTCCTGCTCTACCGCATCGGCCAGCTGTGCCAGCGAGGTGTAGTGATAGTGCGGCTCGGTACGCTCGCTTTCCAGGGTGCCACCGGTGCCTTCCTGCGCGTGGCGGCGCTCGATCCAGCACACCTGGTAGCCCAGGCGCACCGCGACGCCGATGTCGTGGTACTGGCTCTGCGCGACGTGGAGGATGTCCTCGAACAGAATGCCTTGAGTCGCCAATACGCCACGGGTGTAGGCGAAGAATTGCGGGTCCGGTTTCTCGAAGCGCACGTCATCGACGGTCACCCGGAGATCGAAGGGGTCGTCCAGGGTCCTGGCCATGTGGTCCAGTGCCCAGATCCGCGAGTTGGTGGTCGCGACCAGCTTGAAATGCTTGCGCAAGCGCTTGAGCGCTTCGACCGAGTCGGGGAATGCTGGAAAGTTCTTGACCGCAAGGGCCAGGCCCTTGGCGTAATCGTCGTTGTCCGGCAGGCCCAGCTTGGCCGCCATCAGGTGATAGCAGCGCTCCAGGTCGTCCGGCCACCATCCCGACTCGGACTCGGAGCGCGACTCTCGATAGGCCTTGAGGATATCGTCATCGCTGCAGGCTTTGCCGGCATCGCCCGACACTTCTCGGACATGGGCGATGATGCCGGCTTCGAAATCGATCAGGGTACCGACGACATCAAAGGTCAGGGCTTTGAACTGCTTGAATGACATAGGGCGCTCCGCAAGAAAGGTCTGGAAGATGAAACCGTCTGGGACGTCTCATTATCGGCTGGGCCTTCTCGCGCAATATTCTGTTTTGCCGGCCCATTGAGGCATAACCTACTGTTTTTCTACTCGCCGATTGGCAGCTGTGCTCAATCGACCGATCCGGCCATCGCTGCCAGCCCAAGATCGGGGTAGCGCGCATCGACCCGGGCAAGATCCGCATGCATTTCCTCGATGATCCATGCACGTACCTGTTCAACCACCGGGCGGGTCGGCCGGCCCACCGGAACCACCAGGCAGCAGCGCCGGCTGGTGACCCGCGGACGCGCCCCGGCAGGCACCAGGTCGCCCTTGTCCAACCAGTGCGAAACGACGTTCATCCAGCCCAGTGCCAGGCCCTGGCCAAGCAGAGCTGCCTGGAGCACCACCGCATAATCCGAGAGGACCAAGGCGTTGTCCGGTCGCTCCAGCTCCTGGAAAACCGCCGTCCAGCCACGGTCCTGATGGTCCATGCTGATCAGCGTTGCAAGCTTGGTCGGATCGTTGCCTTCGATCACATCGGCTCGGTACTGGG
>JAQZAY010000404.1 GCA_029239415.1 Pseudomonas sp.
GGAGATTGCCCTCATGCTTGACTTCAAACGCCTGCGTCACCTGGCCGTCGGCCTGCTGATCGGTGGCCTGCTCCCAGGACTGGCCAGCGCCGAGCAGACCTTGCGCATCGGCTACCAGAAATCCTCGACCCTGCTGACCTTGCTCAAGGCCCGTGGCACCCTTGAGCAGCGCCTGCAGGCCGAGGGCATCCGCGTGAGCTGGCATGAGTTCCCGAGCGGCCTGCCGCTGCTGGAGGCGCTGAACCTGGGCAACGTCGACCTCTCGGCGGACGTGGCCGACACGGTCCCGGTGTTCACCCAGGCAGCCGGTGCCCGCCTGACCTATTTCGCCCGCGAAACGCCTTCGCCGACCGCCCAGGCGATCCTGGTGCCAGCTGACTCGCCGCTCAAGACGCTGGCCGACCTGAAGGGCAAGCGCGTGGCGGTGACCAAGGCGGCCGGCAGCCACTACCTGCTGATCCAGGCCCTGGAGAAGGCCGGCCTGAGCTTCAAGGACATCAGCCCCGCCTACCTGATCCCGGCCGATGGCCGCGCAGCCTTCGAAAACCACAAGGTCGATGCCTGGGTAACCTGGGACCCTTACGTGGCCAGCGCCCAGCGCCAGCAGCATGCCCGGATCCTCGCCGACGGCAGCGGCCTGGCCAGCTACCAGCGCTACTACCTGGCCGGCACCGATTATGCCCAGGCGTATCCCGAGGTGCTGCAGCAGGTCTACCTGGCGCTGCGTGAAATCGGCCAGTGGACCAAGGCCAATCCAGACGCTGCCGCTCGCGTGCTCGGACCGCTGTGGGGCAACCTGGACAGCACCACGGTGCAACAGGCCAACGCCCGGCGCAGCTATGACGTGCAGCCCGTGCGCCTGGATGACCTGGGAGAGCAGCAGCGCATCGCCGACGCGTTCCTGCGCGAAGGCCTGCTGCCCAAGGCGGTGGACGCCCGGGCAGTGACGCTGTATCAGCCCCAGGCCACTGAATGAACGCCAGCTAGCCCGCAGCGTGGGCCTTAGCCGGCCCCTTGTCGTGCAATGTGGTGATGGCGCAACTTGCGGTATAGGGTGTTGCGGCTGACCCCCAGGCGAGCGGCAACGCGGCCAATATGCCAGCGCTCTTGTTCGAGCAGGGTCATCAACGTGTCGCGCTCTGCCGTACCCAGTGGATTGGCGTCCGGCGTAGTGATCGACGTTCCGCCCGGCAGCAGCTCTTCGACGTCCGCCAGGCTGACTCGCCCCGGCCCAGCCAGCGCCACGAGCGTGCGCAGACAGGTACGCAGCTGCCGGACATTGCCCGGCCAGGCATGCGCCAGCAAGCGCTCCTTCACCCCAGGGTCCAGCCCGATGGCGGCACCGGCTGTCTCCTGGCGCAGCAACAGGTCGAACAGGCTGTCTTTGTCCGACCGCTCGCGCAGGGGCGGGAGTTGCACGGTGAACCCGCAAAGGCGGTAGAACAGGTCTTCCCGGAAGCGTCCTTCGGCGACACTGGTCTGCAGGTCCTGATGGCTGGCACTGATCACGCGCACGTCCAGCGCACGCGCGCTCGTGCTGCCCAGCGCAACGACCTCGCGCTCCTCCAGCACACGCAGCAGGCGCGTCTGCAAGGCCAGCGGCATGTCGCCGATCTCGTCGAGGAACAGGATGCCGCGATGGGCCTGCTCAAGCTTGCCAAGCATGCCTTCCTTGCGGGCGCCGGTGAAACTGCCGCCGCGATAGCCGAACAACTCGCTTTCAATCAATGCTTCAGGAATCGCCGCGCAGTTGATCGCCACGAAGGGCTCGCTTGCGCGCGAGCTGGCACGGTGCAGCGCCGCGGCGAAGGCTTCCTTGCCAGTGCCGGTCTCGCCCTGCAGGAAGATCGGTACATCCTGCTCCAGCACCCGTGTCGCGCGGGACAGACCGCGTTGCAGGCGCGGGTCGTCGAGGCATGCGTGCGTGTCGACGACCCGGGGTGTCTCGCCGCTGGCGGTGGCCGCGGGGCGTACGGGGGCCCGCAATTGCCCGTAATACCGGCGCCCGCCCCGCAGTTGCACGGGCCAGCAGATACCCGGTTGCGGACTGGCCTGGCCAAGCACCTGCTCCAGAGGCGTCTCCAGCAGCACCGCCAAGGGCTGGCCCACCAGTTGCCTGCGGTCCATGCCGAGCAGATCCAGTGCCGCCTGGTTGACCGAGCAGATCCGGCCACCCTCGTCGAAGCTCAACAGGCCTTCGCCTATCAACCCGACAAATCGTGCTTCGGGGTGCAAACGCAACAAATAACGATGCGGGTCGTGGCCCAGGAAATAACAGCTCTCGATCAGCTTGGCCGACAGGTTGGTCAGCGCCATGGCCTGGAAGCGTTGGCACAGGCTGCGTTCTTCGCCGGCAGAGGACAGGTTCAACACCGCCAGCAGCTCACCGTTCGGATCGAAGATCGGGCTGGCGGAGCAGCTCAGCCCGGCGTGCCTGCCGCGGAAATGTTCATCACGGCGAATAGTCACGTGCTGGCGCTCGACCAGGCAGGTACCGACCCCATTGGTGCCCTCGCAGTCCTCGCTCCATATCGCCCCGAGCCACAGGCCGGCCTGCTGGAACTTCGCCTGTTCGGCTTCGCTGAATACGCTGTCGATCACCACCCCCTGGGCATCGGTCAGCAGCACGACGTGGCCATCACCCCCGAGCTGCCGGTGCAGGCTGCTCATCTGCCAGCGCGCCACCTTGAGGATGTGTTCCAGGGGTGCCCGGTGATCCTGCAGGCGTGGATGTTCCAGCACATTGGGCGCCCGGTGGCTGGCCGGGTCCAGCTGGTGCTGGTCCAGGCAGCGGCGCCAGGAACGTGTGATGGCCGGGTCGGCGCTCGTGGCGTGATGTTCAAGCGTGCCCTGTACCGCTTGCAGCACCTGCTGCGCATGGGCAGTGATCGAGACGGACGTCATCGTTTTTATTCTCCGCTGCGTTCTCAAGGCAATGCTGTGCGCAGCTTAGTCCAAGCCGACGACGGTGTGCCGCCTGGCCGCGTGACACTTTGTCATCCGGCATTATCGGATCCGTGACAACTATCATCCGCTCAGCTTGACCAGAACGTCTCCCACCCTGTCGCGATGGCTCTGGCACGCGGCCTCGGGAAAGCTGGCCCGCCACTTGCTCAAGGCATGACGGCACAAAAACAAAAAATGGGAGACGCCTCATGAATGTCGCTATCGAAACGCCTCTGCAGAGCCCCACTGCCCAACTCACAGCCTGGGTCGAGTGTCTGGGCGATCGCCTGGCCCAGGGTGACCTTGAGGGCACGCTCGAACTCTTCGGCGAGGAGTGCTACTGGCGTGACCTGCTGCTGTTCAGCTGGAACCTGGTGACCCAGGAAGGCAAGCCGGCGATCCGTGACCTGCTCGAAACCTGCCTCGACCGGACTTGCCCTTCACAGTGGAAGGTGGAGGGTGAGGCAACCCTGGACAATGGCGTGCTCGAAGGTTGGATCAGCCTGGAGACCGACCTGGGGCGGGGCAAAGGCTACGTG
>JAQZAY010000053.1 GCA_029239415.1 Pseudomonas sp.
CGGCTGGATCTCGCACTGGAAGGAAATGCTCTCGAGCCCCTACAAGATCGGGCGTCCGCGCCAGCTCTACACGGGCGAAGCGCAGCGTGACATCCTGCCGCTGGAGCAGCGCAAAGGCTAAGCGTCACGTCGCAGCCAAAAAGGCCCGCACAGATGACTGTGCGGGCCTTTTGCTTTGCGTCTGCGGTCGACGGGACATGCCCGGTCAAGCGTAGGTCAGCGCCAGCCGCTTCTTGTCGATCTTGCCGACAGCCGTCAGCGGCATCTGTTCCAGCACCACGACGGCATCAGGGTACTTGAAATCGGCAAGTCCGAGCGAGTGCAGATAATCACACACCTCTCGGCGGGTAGGCGGCGCGCCCAGTGGGCGAATGAAATAGACGACCCGCTCGCCCAGCTGTCGATCCTCGAATCCGACCACGGCGCATTCGCCGATTCGCGCCCAATCGACCATCAGCTTTTCCATGTCGGACGGCGAGTACTTTTCCCCACCTCGGTTGATCTGCTCCTTGATCCGCCCCACCACCGTCACGTTGCCCGCCTCGTCCAGGCAGACCAAGTCGCCGGTACGATAAAAGCCCTGTTCATCGAAGGCTGCGGCATTCACTTCAGGCCGCGCATGGTACCCCCGGATGGTATAAGGCCCACGCACGTGAAGCTCGCCCACGGTACCGGGCGCTACCCTGTCGCCCTGCTCGTTCACGACTCGCAGTTCGTCGAAGGGCGACAACGGACGACCCTGGGTGTCGCGCTTGGCACGTTCGTCATCCTCGGGTCGGTTGAAACACAACAGGCCTTCAGCCATGCCATAGATGTGCTGCAGCTCGCAGTCGAGCAGCGTTTTCAGGCGTTGCGCCGACGTTTTCGAGAAACGTGCCGCACCGACCTGTACCAGCGTGAGCGCGTCGAAGCGCTGCCCCGTCATGTCCAGGTACTCGATGAGCAACTCGGCCAGCGAAGGCACCAACGACGTCACCGTGATGCGCTCATTGTGCAACACATCGCACAGTTGCAGGATATCGGGCTGTGCCTGCAGGTGGACTTGCCCACCCGCCGTCAGGACGCCCAGTACGCCAGGGCAGCCGAGCGCGAAATTGTGCGCCGCAGGCACCACGCACAGATACCGGCTATCGGCGTTCAAGCCACAGGCCTGCGCCATGGCCGTGATGTTGTAGGCATAGTCGGCATGCGTGCGCGGAATCAGCTTGGGCACCTGCGTGGTACCGCCTGACAACAGGAGGAACGCCACGTCGTCCGGTGCGGGCGTAACAGCCGTCAGCCGCTCGCCTGACTGTCGCCAGACAGTCTCGGGAATGTCGTCCAGGTACACCACGCCCGCTTCGGGCAGCCCGTTTTCGCACAATGCGTCGGCCAGCACCGAGTAGGCGAAATCACCGAGCTGGCGTTGGGCAATGTACATCCTGGCCTGTGCGACGTCCTGAAGCCCGATCAGTTCGTACTGACGGTGTCCCGGCAGCGCCAGGACCGCTACCGCACCCAGCTTTATGACGGCGAACAGCGTCACGAAGAAGCCCGTGCCATTGGGCAGTTGCACGATGACGGTGTCCTCGGCACGCAGGCCTCGTGCACGCAGGTCGATCGCCAGGGCATCGGAACGCTCCGCAAGCTGGGCATAGGTCAGGGTGCCGTGCTCGTCCTTCAGGGCGAGACGATCGCCATAGCGCGTTTTCCACTGCTCGAGACAGTCGACCAGGGTGGTCGCCGGCAGCGCGCCCAGGCCCAGGTAATGCGCGAAGGTCGCGGGATCGACATGGGATTTCATGACTGGAGTTCCTGGTTGAAACGGTCGCGGAAACGGTGCAGGTGGGATTCGGGGAGGTTGACCTTGACAGTCAGGGCGCCTGGGCGGGACAGGCAAGGGAAGAACTGTACGAAACGCAGCGGGTCGTGCATGGGCGCATCGACGTGCACAGGCGCGCCCTGCCCCAGGTCGAACCGTTGCCAAGGCATGCCCGTCAGGTTGTTGAACAGCACCGAATGGCCATACAGGCTTTCGTAGAGGGGTTGCAGCAGGTAACGGCCCTGCCCGCCTGACTCCACTTGCGCGCAAATGGCCTGCAATTCCTCTTGCAGGGTGTCGCTGTCGAGCACACGAGCGGTCGCCGCGTCGCGGATGTGGCTCGCCAGTTCGGCCAGACCGGCTTCACGCACCTGGCCTGCGCGCAGTGCCACGGTGGGGTAGCACAGCAGATTGCCGACCTGCGCCGGACTCATGTCCATGAGCTGTCGCGCGTCATAGACCGGATAGAGCGCTGTACGCTCGCCTGCTTCGAGCGTGTCGGTCATGACGATCAGGCGCCACAGGTAACCGATCAGGTAGTCCTGGCGCATGAAGCCTGGACAGACGCAACCTTCCAGCAGACGATCGATATCCGCCTCGTGCAAGGTAAAGGCGCCCTCGGCGAAGACGGGCGATTGCTGCACGGCGTCGGGGTATTGCCAGCGGTCGACCAGGGCGCCTTCTGGCACCGCGCCGGGAGCCGCCTGGAACGGCTCGAACACCGGTAGACGCACCGGCGTGCCCCGCCCCTGGCAACACTCGGCCAGCCGCTCGAGGAACTCGAAGAAGGTCGTGCCATCGCTCAGACCGTGCCATACGCTGAAACCGATCACCGTCGCATCGTCGAAAACGCTCAGGCGAATCTGCAGCAACGGCTGCTTCAAGCTGGTCTTCGAGCGTCGATGCTGTTCACGGCGCGTCCGGTCACAGAAGGGATCGAACTGATCGTACCGCCCCATCAGCACACCGTCGGGCAGCATGCCCGAGACCCGGACCTGCTCCAGGCGCGCGCCCTCGTTCCCCCCGCTGACGACCATGCCCTGGTCCAGGGTCATCTTGCGCCCGGCGAAATAGGGATTGAGGTCCAAGGCCTTGGCCAGGTGTTCGGCGAAGACGCCACCTTCGATGCAATAGGGGTACACGAGCAGGTAGTCGGCCCAGGACTCGACCATCCTGTCCAGACCACTCAGGCGCCACGGTTCTCGCTGGCAGCGCCCACGCACCTCGAACACGTGCGTCGTCATGCGCCCACCCCAGCGTCGACGCTGGAAAACACCAACGACACGTTCTGCCCGCCGAAACCGAAGGAGTTGGACAACACATGGGTCAGCGCGACCCCGCTCTGCGCCTGACCGGCGACACGCACGCCCTGTGCGTCCAGGCTGCCGTCGTAATGCAGCGTCGGTGTCACGGCGTCATGCATCAGGCTCAGCACCGAGACGGCAGCCTCCACGACACCCGCAGCATGCACCGTATGCCCCACCATGGACTTGACCGACGTCACCCAGGGTCGATGCGCGAACAGCTCGGCGATCACCAGCGCCTCCATCCGATCGTTCTCCGGCGTGCTGGTGCCATGGGCGTTGATGCAGTCTATGTCACCCAGTTGCAACCCGGCGCGCTCCACGGCAAGGCGCATGCAGTCGCGCATGCCGCTGCCGGTCGGATCGCCCTTGGTACGGTGGACGTTGTCGGTCGTGCTGGCGCACCCCGAGAACCGCGCCAGGACCGGCGCCAAGCGTGCCGCTGCACTGGCTTCGCTTTCCAGGATCAGGCAGGCACCGCCTTCGCCGATCACGAAGCCATCGCGGTCCTCGCTGAACGGCCGGCAGGCCGTTTCGGGCGACTCGTTGCGGGTGGACAGCGCCGACAGGTTGTTGAACTTGGTCACGGTCTCGTCATAGATCGAGCTGTCCGACGCCGCCACGATGACTCGCTCGGCCAGCCCATGGGCGATGGCCTCATACCCCAGTTGCAGCGCCGAAGCGGAAGACGCGCAGGCTGTGGCGACGACGGCGGGGTATTCGCGCAACTGATAGGCGCGGGCGAACTCACTGCTGAGCGACTCTTCCGACGACAGCGCGAAGAAGGCGTTGTCGGTACGTGGGTGCGCCTGGTCACGCAAGCGCTGGGACCAGTAGTACATGCCGTTCGGCAGGCTGTAATACATCCGATCGAAGCCCGCTTGCCCACTGCTGGCGGTGGCTTCGGCCACGACTTCGCGCAGGTAGGTCTCGATGACCACGCGCGGGTTGGGTTCGTGCTCGAAACGCTCGTCGACTGCGGCGAAACGCGTACGAATCGACCCGGGCGCCAACCGCGCGCTGTACTGGATATGGCTGGCGCCGGCCATCAGGGCTTGCCAGTTGGTGTGCGTGCCGCGCCCGAGCGACGTGCTCAGGCCCAGCCCGGTGACAACCACGCGATGTGTGTTCATAAGGTCCTCGATGTCAGAGATAGGTGGCCACATGGGCGATGGTCGGCTGGCTGAGAAACGCGGTCATGTCCAGGCGTACGCCACACTCGCGCTCGACCAGTTGCACGAAGCGGATGGCGAGCAACGAGTTGCCGCCCTGGGCGAAGAAATCCATGTCGGCATCGGTCACGGTCACTTTCAACAACCGGGCGAACAATTGCGCCACTCGCGCCTGCTCGGCACTGAGGCTCGCCTGCACCGCACGCGGTGCCTGCGACAGCGCCAGGAGCGCGCGCTGGTCGACCTTGCCGTTGGTAGTCAGGGGCAGTCGATCGATCACCACGACCCGCTGCGGCCTCATGTACACCGGCAGCGCCTCGACCCAGGGCGCGATGCGCGCCAGGGGCGTGGCGTCCGGTTCGCCAGGGTGAGCGGATGCGTACAGCATGAACGCCACCAGCAACTGGCCGTCAGCGTGCCCCGTCAGCGAATCGGCCAGCACCACCGCCTCGCGCACCGTAGGGTCACGCTTGAGGTTGGCCTCGATTTCCGCCAGCTCGACACGCTGCCCGTTGATCTTGACTTGCGTGTCCATCCGCCCCAGGTACAACAGGTCGCCTGAGGCGTCGCGCATCACCCGATCGCCCGTCCGGTAGAGCCGCAGGGATTCGCCTTCGGGCGACCGCCAGGTGGGGAAGCGACGCGCGGTTTCTTCCGCACGCCCGGCGTAGCCGTTGGCCAGGCAGACGCCGGCCAGGCACAGCTCGCCCTCGGCGCCCTCGGGCATCACCTGCAACTGTGCATCGAGCACGAAGGCCTGCACGTTCGCGATGGGCTGACCGATCGGTACACGGCTCGGCCACTGATTCAAGGGACGCGTGCTGTGGTACTGGGTGACGACATGGGTTTCGGTGGGGCCGTAATGATTGATCAGTTCGCAACCACACCCCTGCAGCCAATCGATGATCTGCGGCGTCAATTGAAGCGCCTCGCCCGCCGAGATCACCTGACACACGCGCGCCTCGGCACCCACTCGACGCTCGTGGGCGATGGCCAGCGCCTGCAGCACCGAGTAGGGCAGGAAACAGCGCTGTACCTCGTTGGCCTGGATGAACGCGTAGAGCCGGGACAGGTCTTGCCGTACGTCGGGCGGCACGGTATGCAGGACACCTCCGCAGGCCACCGCGCTCAAGACTTCCTGAACCGAGACATCGAAGCCCGGCGAGGCGAACAGCAGGGTCTTCAGTGGCTGGGTGAAGGCGCCACCGCTTTCGAGCTGATGGTCGATCAAGTTGCACAGGGCGCGCCGCGTCATCTCGACACCCTTGGGTTGCCCCGTGGAGCCGGAGGTGTACAACAGATAGGCGGGTGCCGCCTCGTCGAACACCCGCTCCGCCAACGGGGTGCGCTGCGTGGAGTGCTCACCTTCGATCCGCCACACGGGTAACGAACGCTCGCCTCGAAACACGTCGTCGGCCTCGCTCTGGGCATCGACCAGGACACAGGCCATCGCACAATCGTCGATCATGTAGCCGCGACGCGCCGCTGGTAGCGTCGGGTCCAATGGGACGTAGACCATGCCGGCACGGAAGATGGCCAGCATGGCCAGCACACCCCAGCGCCGCTCGCCGACCTGGACACCGACCCGCCAGGGTCCTTCGCCCAGCCGGTCGACCAGCTCCGCAGCCAGCTGCTCGACGCGCCGATCCAGCGTTTCGTAGCGCCAGCACTCCCCTTCCCCGATCAGGGCCGGCGCCTTCGGCGTACGCTGAGCCTGAAGGCGCAGATAGGCAGCCAGGTCGCGGCCTGCTTGCAACGTGTTCATGATGACGGGCTCCTTGCCACGTAGGCGGTCAGGTGAAGGCCTGCTCGAGATGGCTGGACACCTGGGCGATCAAGGCTTCGTTGTCATGATCCCAGGGGTGGAAATCGGGTCGATAGAAATCTTCGACATGCACCATGAGCGCCGTGAGAAGCCCATGTTCGCCGTGCAGGAACGGGGTTTCGCGCAACCATTGGCGGATCTCGCGGGGCCGTCCACCTTCCATCCGGTACATCTGGCAGGCGGTGAATTCCAGGTTCTTGGCCAACTGCACGACCGTGCTGCGCATGACCTGGTCGAGGAACGCCTTGTCGGCGCAGGTGCACGCGTACACATCGAACGCCACCGCCTTGTGCTCGACCTCCTCGACCGAGTGCCACAGCCAGAAGTCGCGCACCACCGGGTCGGCCTGCGCCAACCAGCGTGGTTCGCTGATCAGCAGGTGCGAGACGATGGCGGTGAGGTGCTCCATGCACACGGTCGTGGCCAGTAGCAAACGCGGATCGGCGTGCTCGCACAGGTATTCGTTATGGTCCTTGTACGTCGCTTCGATCGGTTCGAGCTGATAGCCCCGGTGCTCGCAGACCCACCGGTTATACCTGACGTGCTCCTGCGTATGGGAGGACTCCTGCTTGAAGAACACCTTCACCGCGTCACGCAGCACCGGATCAGCAAGCTGATCGAGGTAGTGCCGCAGCGCCTTGATGAACAGGCGCTCCCCACTGGGCAACGGAATCGACAGCGCATTGGCGACGATGGTGCGGAAACGATCGTCGCCGTACCAGTTCCCGACCAGTGCCGCCTTCAGATCGAAGGGGTAACGGCGTACGACCATGGGGGCGTGGTGGCGATGGGCGCTCACCGTAGGGTCCATGTGCATCGAAGGTGTCCTCTTGACGCGGTCAGCGGGCGAATCATCATGCCGGCGTGGCACTGGGCGTGGGTTGCGGCTGCGACTGCAACGCCTTGAACATGCCGGACAGCTTCAGTTGGGTTTCCTGAAACTCTGCCTCAGGGACGGAGTCGGCCACCACGCCGCAGCCGGCGAACAGGTAGGTGGCGTGAGCGCGGACCAGCATCGAGCGCAAAGCGACGACGAAATCGCCCTGGGCGTGCTCATCCATCCAGCCCAACGGGCCTGCGTACCAGCCGCGGTCCAGCCCCTCGTGCTCGCGAATGAACGACAATGCGGGCGCCAGCGCCAGGCCGGCCACCGCAGGCGTCGGGTGCAACTGCTCGACCACGTCCAGCACGCCGACCTGCTCGTCTAGGCCTGCCTGTAATGGGGTGGTCAGGTGCTGCAACGTGGCCAGCCTGCGCAGTTGCGGAGGGTCGATGGCCATGGCGCGGCCGCCCAGTCGCTTCAGGCCCTCGACGATCGTGCGCACGACCAGGTCGTGCTCCTCGCGCTCCTTGGGCGAGTCCATCAAGGCTTGCCCGAGCTGCCGATCGGTCTGCGCATCGCTACCGCGCGGGGCCGTGCCTGCCAAAGCATGGGTGTGGACCACACCCCGCTCCAGGTGCGCCAGGCGCTCGGGGGTCGCACCGAGAAAGCAACTGCGTCCACGGCTCACGGCGAACACATGGGCATCGCTGTCGCGTGTCCGCAAGCGGCGCAACACGCTGGCCACGTCGATGGGCGCGGTATGCGTGCGCTGAACATGACGCGCCAGCACCACCTTGCGCAGATCACCCGCGCGAA
The DNA here is from genome assembly GCA_029239415.1 of Pseudomonas sp. Next base: position 7,742 of record JAQZAY010000053.1, read on the forward strand.
TGCGGCGCACCGCCTGGTCAGCCATGGCCTCCCACGCCCGACGCGGCATCGAATCACGGTCGGCCTCCAAGGCCAGATGGGCACTGAACGGCGGATCGAAGGCGGGTTCGCCCAAGCAGGCCAGCAGGCCGCGGCGCTCGTCGATCAGCGCTTCGATGTCGCTGTCCTGGGCGACCCGGGCCTGCAGCAGCAGCCAGGCGTTCTCGGCCTGGCAGGACCATTGCACGGCGTGCAGGGTCATGACGGCGGCGGGGAAATCTTCCCAGTGCGGCGCACGCTGCGACAGCGGATCGAAACGCGCGCCCCCCATCAGCAGGGGGCCGACGTCGCCCTCCTGCACGCGGTCTTCCAACCAGTGTCGCCACTGCCCGCCCATGGCGCCCAAGGCAGTCTCCGGCCGCTCGCGCAGTTCGGCGGCGCAGCCGACACCGAACAGCAAGCGATCGGGCGCCCGCGTGTCGAGCAAGGCATAGGTCAGCTTCGAGGCTTCGGCCCTGGCGACACAGGCGTATGCATCGGGGCGTGGAGTCGCCAGCGCCAGGCTCGCCAGGACGGGTTGCCCTCGCGAGGTCGCACGCTGGCGCGCCTGCTCGAGCAGGCCGCGCCAGGCGTCCCAGCCCTTCTCGTCGACCCCCATCATGAGGCCTGCTCCTGCCGTTGGCTCTGCCAATAGGCCATCTGCTGACGGATGTACCAGTCGATCAAGCCACTGAAGAGCTGCTCGACATACTCGGGATCCAGCCCGGCGTCGGCAGCCCACTCACGCCGCTGCGGCAGCATGCGGGCGACGCGATCCGGCGCCGGAATGCTCTCCAGATCGGGCTTGAAGCGCGACGCGGCCTTGACGTACTGCATGCGCAGCCCAAGGCGCTCGATGATCTGCCGATCGAGGGTATCGATGCCCACGCGAACATCCGCGAGCCCTTGGCACTCACTAGGGGTTTTCATTGCTCGTTTTCATCCTTGAACGACGATCCGCCCGTGGCGGTCGAGGGTTGAGAGGCCGGGCCTACGCGTAGAACTGGCGCGCCCAGGCCCGGAAGTGACGAATCGGACCATCGACCCGACTCAGCGGCGGGCGCTCGATGTAGACCTTGTGCTCCCAGATGTCGAAATCCTTGGCCAGCTCGCTGGTCAGCCGCGGCACCAGGTACTTGACGAGTATCCGATCCTTGCGCACATCCCCGGTCTGCTTCACCGAGACGGTCATGCGAATGTCGATCCGCCCGTCGGCCACCGGCGTCACGTACAGGAAGCTGCGAAACGCCAGCTTGCCGTCGTCGATCTGCACCTGCACGCGGTGCAGACCCAGCGCATCGAGCACCACCTGCGCGACGGCGATCGAAGGCTTGCCGCTCAGCTCGCTGGCGCTGATCGACGTCCACCGCGCCAGGGCACCTTCGAACCGGACATCGTTCAGCTCGCCAATGGCCTGGGCGCCATGCACCGTCGTGAAGTGGGCGACGTCGACGCCGTTTTCCGCGATGTCCTGCACATGCGCACGCAAATTCCAGGCGCAGTCCGGGCCGTGCATCGGCGGCGTCCACCCCTGGTGATCGGCCTCCAGCGGCGTCCATACCGGGGGGTTGCCCTGGGCATTGAACCAGGCTTGCAACATCCCGCCTCTCACCACCGTAGGCCATTCGCGCAGACCGACCTTCATCGGCCCGTCCACGAACGGAATCTTGCTGCAGCGCCCGCGCCCGTCGTATTCCCAGCCATGGAATGGACAGCGCACGTGCTCGCCCTCGACGACGCCACCGTAGCCCAGGTGTGCGCCCAGATGCGGGCAGTGCGCGTCATAGACCGCCAGCTTTCCCGAAGCCGTGCGAACGATGACGATATCGCGATCGCACAGCCGTGCCGGGGTGATGGAGGCCGGTTCGAGATGATCGACCCAGGCCACGGCATACCAGCCTTGCGGGGAAGCGCTGAACGGGAATCGCTCTGCCGGTACAGACCGTGCGGCAGGCACGACGGAGGGGATGATCGGTATGTTCATGGCGTCAGAAGACCTCAAGCACAAAGGTCTCGTAACGCTCAGCGCCGATCTGCGTGAGCAACAGCGCACGGCGCGGCCCCACTGCCGGCTCGGCGCGCAGCGCCACCGCGGCCAGGTAAGCCTGGACCGAAACGGTCGCTTCGTGCAGTTGACCCATCAGATGCCCGACGTCCAGCACGGGCACGTCCACGGTCAGCGACTGCGTCCACCCTCGCCCAGCCGCAAAGCCATGACTGACCAGCAGACTTGCCTCGCAGCTGACCAGCCGATCGGCGAGCTGGTCGCGGGTGACCGGGCCCGTTCGGGTCAGGCTGGCGATCGCGCCTGTTGGCTCGCGCTCGAGCACCAGGCAGCAGGCGGCCGTGCCGAATACGCCCAGCGCTTGTGCATCGGGGCCTGCCAGGTATTCATCGTGCATCGACTGGTCGCCATTGAAGACGCCGCCGACCAGGATGCTGCACGTGCGCTCGGTGGCAAGTTTCTCCAGCGCATGGATCATGGCCTGCGCGGAAGCAGCCGCCTCGCCGACGAACGTCAGGCTCTCGCCCTTGAGCGCCAATAGCATGGCGATGTTGGCGGCATACAGGTTGGGCAGTTCCGCCAGGAAATGCGTCGGACGCAGGCGCGCCAGCTCCTGGTTGATGTCGAACGATGCGTGCTCGGCACCTTCGAGGATCGCCGCATCCACGGCATCGTTGCGCTCGCCGATCTTGGCGGCCATGTACAGGTCGCAGCCCTGACGCGCCTCGGCGCTTAGTCCGGCCTCTTCCAGGGCCAACCCAGCGGCGCAGACCAGCATCTTCTGCCCGTTGCCCATGGCATTGAGGTCGCGGACCTTGGTCACGAAGCGTTCCAGGGGAAACGCCGGCAGCGGGACCTTGCCTCGAACCACCGGCGCCTGGGGCGGCAGTGAATGCGCGTCGCCCAGCCTCATCGCGCCGCCGCTGTGGACGATACCCATGCCCTTCACGTAACAGGTGTTGATCATGCGTGCCTCTCGATACGCGCCAGCACGGTGCGCTGGAGCGACTGACGAAGGATGTCGTTGGGGAAGGGCATGAGCCGCAGCATCCACTGCGCTTTCGCCACCACCTGGTCGCGCGTGAGCACGCCCTCGCAGACCAGGTAACCCTCGGCGCGGTGGACGATGCGTACCTCGCAGCTCAGTCGTTCGCCCGGCGCGACGAAGCCGGTGAACTTGGCCTGCTTCACGCTGATCAGGAACGCCATGCCCGCAAAGTCCGACGACAACAGGTACAAGAACCCGCTGGCCTGGGCCATGAGTTCGACCATCAGCACGCCGGGCAGGATGGGATGGCCAGGAAAGTGCCCTTCGAAGACCGGCGCTGCAGCCGGGACGTGGCTGATACTGTGCAGCGACGTCCAGGGCTCCCACGTCACGACCTCGTCGATCAACAGGTTCTGTTCGATGTTCATGCGCCGACAGGTGCACCGACGACGATGCGATGGATGGCCGTCACGAAGTCGCTCAGGGTGTGTCGGTTCTTTTCACCGTTCGGCGCACTGGCCGACCATTGTTCCAAGGGAAACTGGATTTTGTAGGTGTCTTCGATTTCGAACACGATATCGAGAAAGTCGACGCTGTCGATACCCAGGTCCTGGGTCAGGCTCGTGTCATCTTGCAAACGCTCGATACCCAAGTCGGTCACATCGCAATATTGCAGGATGATCTTCTCAACGGTGTCACGTACGTGTTGGACGGTAGGCTGGCTCATTGAATTACTCCCTGTGATCTATCAGTCATGGAATCGGCGAGAAATGCCACAAGGCATTCAAGCAGTGGTCTATTTCGGAAAACACCCGCATGACCAAGCCCTTGCGTTTGTAGATAACGCGACAGTGGCCAGGCGTCGTGCAGTACTTTGCCGCCCGCGTCCAGTTCGATCACCGGATCGTCTTCGTCATGGTGAATCAATACGGACTGCGTCAAGGTTTTGCACAGCTCGATCGGCGAGTACGCCTGACGCCATGTGCTGCCGAAGGCCTGGTCGATCTCCTCTGCCAGGTCATCGAAGGTCAACCCTTGGGCCTGCTGCAGTTCGAGGAAACGCTTGAAGACATAATCCTGCGTGGCCGCCGGGGACAGGCACACCAGTTGCCGCGCGGGCAAGCCTGCGTTCAGCGCCTTCATCGCCCAGCCACAGGCCATGGAATGGGCGACCACCGCGGCAGGCGTGGCGTAACGCTGCATGCCCACCAAGGCCTCCCAGATGTAGCGCGACGGAATGAAACGTCCGTTCGGGTCGTGCGAAGGAATATCCACGGCCATGACGCCACGACCGGCGCCACGCAGGCACTCGATCAACGCGCCGAACTGCGTCGCGCTGCCATTGGCGCCGTGCACGCACAGGACCGGGGCCGGGCCCGTCCAGACATGCGTACGCACTTCCAGGTCGCCCACCACGAAACTGTCGGTCGTGGCCTGCTCGAACAACGACGCATAGGCACGCGGCACACGCATCGGCGCGGGCCGTGAGAGGGCCGGAACCGCCACCTCAGGCATGCGAAGCCTCCGCACGGGCCATCACGATGAAGCGTGCCTGCTGCTCGATGGTCTGCAAATCGGGGTAACGCGCCATGTCCAATCGCACGCCGAATGCGCCCGTACATTGCATGAACAGTCGCATCAGGGTCAGAGAATTTCCACCGGCCTGATGAAATGCCGTGGTGTCGTCGAAGGGCTCATCTGGCAACAGAGCGCTCCACAGCGCCCTGAGTTTCAGGCGCACTGAAGGTTCATCCATGACGCGTGGCTCCTGCAAGCAAGACGTGCCGGCACTTCGAATGTCCAGGCATTCGAAACCGTGCGTGCGGCCCGCCCGGTAAATGGGCTGGAGCACTCGAGAAAACAGCGGCGTGCCACGTCAGACTGCAATGAACCGACATCCTGTCGACGGGGAGCGAGCGCTTCGTCCTGAAGTGCTGTGTACGATCTTTCTTTACTTCATCAGGATTTCCAAAGCGCTGTCAAGCGCCTCCAACGTCGAAAAAAGACGGCCCGCACACAAGACGAACTTCCATGAAAAGTGCGTTGCAACACGTGAGCGTATCCACTAGGCTGGCCCGCTCGAAAAAGCGCCCCGATGGAACGGGTTATCAAAAACGTTATTCAAGGATGCACGTGCCATGGACTTTGGCTGGAACAAGATTTCGCGTTTCTTTCATCCCGTCTGCGCCGAAGAGGCTGTACGCGACACGCCGATCAGTGTGGAAGTCGGTGGCTTCAAGATCGTCCTGTTCCGTGATCAGGCGCGTCGCCTCGTCGCCATGCCGGACCGCTGCCCCCATCGGTTCACGCCCCTCTCGATGGGCCGCGTGAACGAACAAGGGCACCTCGAGTGCCCGTACCACGGCTGGAGTTTCGACGCCCAGGGCCAAGGGCATATCCCGGCCATGCCCGAGTCGCGCAAGTGCAAGATCGAGGTCCTCAAGACCTTCACCCGCCACGGCGTGATCTGGGTCGGCGGCCCCGATGCCGAGCCACTCGACGACTTCGCCGACCCGGCCTACACCTTCATGGGCCAATTCCCGGTGGTCTTCGACTGCCCGCTGCACGTGGCCCTGGACAACTTCTCCGAAGACGAGCACTTCCCCTACGTGCACCAGACCTTCGGCTGGGACCGCGAGGGTGCCAAGCACGTCGAATACGAGTTCGAACAGGATGAGCACAGCACCCTGAACTACTACCGGGGGCCCATTCGCAAGTTTCCGTTCATGTTTCTGACTGGCGTCAAGCCAGGGGACATCTCGCACAATCGCTTCCACACCTTGTTCAACCCGGTGCGCAGCACCTACGAGTCCTGGGTGACGTGCAAGACTCGCCAGACCGACATCGGAGGGCACGTCAAGACCACGATCTTCTTCGTGCCCAACGCGGCCAACCGGACCACGCTGTACAGTTTCGTTTATGCCCAGGCCAGCGACCGCAAATCAGCGTTTTTCCAAAAGCACTTCCGCTCGTTCATGCTGCGTTTCATCAAGAAGGAATTCGAGGCCGACGGTGCGTTTTCCAGTCAGCTCGCGCACCTGCCGTATGCCTTGAACGGTGCGCGGCTGGGCAAGTATGACAAGCCCTTGGTCGTGCACCGCAGAATGCTCGAGCAGATCTACCTCGGCGACGCTTGACGCCTCCGGTTCTTTCGCCACAAGCCCATGAGGAGCACAGGATGTGCGGAATTTTTGCGTCTGTCGGTCATGCACCCGAGCAGGTCGACCTTGAGGCCGCGCTGACGGCATTGACTCACCGTGGGCCGGACGGGCGCGCTGGGTATCGCGACCCCGAACACGCCGTGGTGCTGGGCCACACCCGGCTTTCGATCATCGACCTGGCCACCGGCGCGCAACCCCTGTTCAGTCAGGACGGCCAGAAGGTGCTGGTCTGCAACGGCGAAATCTATGACCATGCCCGCCTGCGCGCCGAACTCATGGCCGATGGTTTCACCTTCGCGACCGGGTCCGATTCGGAGCTCATCCTGTACCTGTACGAACGTGATGGCCTGGACTTCACCCGCCACCTGCGTGGTGAGTTCGCGTTCGTGCTGCTGGATCGACGGCTGGGCCGCGTGATCGCCTGCCGTGACCGCTTTGGCATCAAGCCGCTGTTCGTGCACCAGGCGCCTGAGCGCCCTGGCGGGCTGCTGTTCGCCAGCGAGGCCAAGGCGCTGTTCGCCAGCGGGCTGGCCGCAGCGTCCATCGATCCGGTCAAGCTGCGTGACATGCTCAGCTTCGTGCCCATGGACAGCCCGTTCGAACATGTCAGTGTCGTCGCGCCCGGCCACTGCCTGGTGGTGGACCTCGAGACCTTGAAGTGCGAGTCGATCCCCTATTGGCCGCTCGACCTGTTGCCCGAGCCCCTGCCGACGACCTGTAGCGAAGCCGATCTGCGCCAGACCCTGCGCACTCATCTGGAAGAAGCCGTGGCGCTACGGCTGCAGGCCGACGTGCCTGTCGGCGTCTACCTGAGCGGCGGCCTGGATTCCACGGCAGTGGCCGCCCTCGCCGCGCAGTTGCGTGACCAGCCCATCGACGCGTTTTGCATTTCCTTCAGCGATCACGCCGAGTTCGACGAGGCGCTGATCGCCGAACGCACCGCACGCCACCTGGGCGCACGCTTTCACAAGATCGAGTGCACGCGCGAGGACCTGCTGACCCACCTGGAAGACAGCCTCTGGTTCTCGGAAACCCCCGCCGTCAACTACAACGGGGTGGGCAAGTTCCTGCTCTCCAGACTCGCCCGCCAGCATGTCACCTGCGTGCTCACCGGCGAAGGCGCGGACGAGGCGCTGCTGGGGTACGGCTACTTCAAGGCCGAAGGACAAGGCTTGTCCAGCCATGCCTACGGGCGCCACGCCGAACGTGCACGCCCGAAACGTTCCAGCGGCGCCAGCGAATTGGACGATGCCTTCGGGTTCGTCCCGCAGCCGGAAATGGCCGAGCTGTTCGCCCCGGCCGCCCAGAATACGCTCAACCGCCTGTTCGCGCCTCGCCACCGCCGACACCTGAACCTCACCTCACCCCTGCATGCGCTGCGTCGACGCCTGGACCGGGCCGAGCTCGATCGCCTGCCCTTGTTGAACAAGTTGCAGACGTTCAGCATCCGCGGCCTGCTCAGTCCGTTCATCCTGGCGAACCTGGGCGACCGCCAGGAGATGGCGCATTCGATCGAGGGGCGTACGCCGTTTCTCGACCATCGGCTGTTCCAGTGGCTGGCCAAACTGCCGAACGAATGGAAGCTGCGCGGTGACGTGGAGAAGTACCTGCTGCGCGAAGCCGTGAAAGACATCATTCCCGAAGAGGTGTACAGCCGCCGGAAGTGGCCTTACATCACGCCGCCACTATGGGTGCGCAAGCGCTCGGGCCCTGCCATGGCACGCCTAATCGAAACGTACCTGAGCAAGGATGCCTTGGCAGCGGCCGGTCTGTTCGCGCCAGGTACGGTACGCATGATGCTGCTGGCCGTCAGGACCGGCCTGGTGCCAGGCAGGGTGCGTGAGAAGCTCAACAACCTCCTGTTGTTCATCTTGAGCGTACAGATCCTGGAAAAACAGTACGTGCAGCACTTTGGCCACCACCTGCAGACCAAGGGCCAGGCCGCCCGACCTGGCGCTGGGTCAGGCACGGCGGCTGTCGATGCAGCCGTCCGTGCATCGAACGTTTCTTAGCCTGCACGCCTTCAGGGGCGCTCGGCGCGCGCCCTGAGGTGCTTCAACGTATTGAAAGGCGCCTCGACCACGAACTTGTTCGCCAGCCACGACGGCACGCTACCGCCCGGCTCGGTGTGCACCTGGTAGGTGACTTCGGTCGCATTGCCCTTGGGCACCAGTTTCCAGAAGCCCTTGACCTCGGCCACACGGACGAACCCCTTCTCGTCCGGCACATAGGTCGGTTCGCCCGTCAGGGTACGCGTCAGGCTACCGTCGGCCCCCTGAGTGGTGACCACATGCACCACCGAGTCACGCGGCGTGACGGGCCATGGGGTATTGAAGCGGCTGTAGGTCCAGCTCTGGTCGCCTTCGTGCTTGAGCAGCTTCTGGGACTGGCATTCATGGATCCAGGCGCAGGCACCCACCACGTCTTCCTGCAGCGCACGCACCTTGGCCAAGGGCGCCTTGATCAGGGTCACGCCGCGGTAGGCCTTGTATTTGGACCCCGACACTTCGTTCAGCGACACCTGAATGCCCTCCTCGTCCTTGGCCACTTTCCAGTCTGCGGCCCAGGCGACGGGCACCATCGACAGCCCCAGGGCAACCACCAGCGCGACTCGCGTGAAAGATCTCATCGTGTTGTTCCTTTTATCGAAGATCTGAGGGTTCACGCCGCCGTCATGCGCTCCAGCCAGCTGATGATCCTGATCGCCTCGTTGCGGTCGCTGCCGCACACCTCGGCCTCGGCCTTGAACCCGCCGCACACCGCCGGCCGCTCGGGCAATCCGAACAGGCCACAGAGGTTCTCGGGCGACAGGTGCAGGCAGCGTTCGCCCGCCGGCTTGCCCTGCGGCATACCGGGAATGGGCGAACTGATGGAGGGTGCGATGCAACACGCACCACAGCCTTGACGGCAGATCATGGAACACGACTCCTGGAACAGGACGGGACGTCCTGGGATAGTAACCGGCGAAACGGGCGTT
>JAQZAY010000054.1 GCA_029239415.1 Pseudomonas sp.
CCTGGACCCGGAGGATCTGGTGGCGCTGACGGTAGAGGCAGCGGCGATGGCGCGGGTGCCGGGGCAAGTGCAGTATTGAAAGGGAGGACCGCCGGCTCGATGCCGGCGGTTTGCAACGGGGCACAGGATCAGTGAGCAGTCGCCAGCCTGGCGCTGGTCTGCCGGCGGCGATACGCGCTGTCGCGGCTCGCCAGCCAGAAGTACAGCGGCGAGGTCACTAGCAACCCGACCAGCCACGACAAGTCGGCACCGTTGATGTGCTCGGCCACTGGGCCCACGTACAGCGGGGTGTTCATGAACGGAATCTGCACCGCGATGCCGATCGCATAGGCCAGCAGGGCCTGGGGGTTGTAGCGCCCGTAGATGCCGCCATCGACCTTGAAGATCGAGCCGATGTCGTAGTCACCCTTGTGGATGGCATAGAAGTCGATCAGGTTGATTGCCGTCCAAGGCACCAGCACCACCAGCAGCACCAGTACCATGTCGACGAAGTGGCCGATGAAATCCGCCGAGGCGAACACCGCCACCACCGAGCAACCCAGCAGGACGACCAGCGACAGCACGGCGCGGCTGCGCGCAGTGGGGATCCAGCGGTAGGCGAAGGTCTGCACCAGGGTGATGATCGAGAGCACGGCGCCGTACAGGTTGAGGGCGTTGTGGCTGATCACGCTGAGCAGGAACAGCACCAGCATCAGCGGGCCGATGGCGCCGGTGGCAAGCTTGACCGCGTCCATGGTGTCCATGCCGACCGGGGTCGCCAGCACGGCCACTGCGCCAAAGACGAACGACAGGCTCGAGCCCAATGCCGAACCGAGGTAGGTGGTCCAGAAGGTCGACGAGACCTTCACGTCCGCCGGCAGGTAGCGCGAGTAGTCCGACACATAGGGCGCAAAGGCGATCTGCCACAGCGCCGCCAGCGAGACAGTGGCCAGCCAGCCCGAGATGTTGAAGCTGCCGCGGGTGAGAAAATCATCGGTCTGGATATGCGTGAGGATGTAGCCGAAGCCCAGCACGATGCCCACGCCGAGTACCCAGGTGCCGATGCGGTTGAGCACGTGGATGAAGCGGTAGCCGATGATGCCGATGATGCCCGAGCCCAGCGCGCCGACGACGATGCCCACCGGTACCGGGACACTGTCGACCACCCCGTGCAGCGACTTGCCGGCCAGGACGATGTTGGAGGCGAAGAAACCGATGTACATCACCCCGGCAATCACCACCACCAGCAGCGCGCCAAGCGAGCCGAACTGGGCGCGGCTCTGGATCATCTGCGGGATGCCCATCTGCGGGCCCTGCGCCGAGTGCAGCGCCATCAGCACCCCGCCGACCAGGTGGCCGACCAGGATGGCCACGATGCCCCACACCAGGTTCAGGTGGAACAGCTGTACGCCCAAGGCACCGGTGACGATGGGCAATGGCGCGATGTTGCCACCGAACCAGAGCGTGAACAGGTCCCTTGCCTTTCCATGGCGGTCTTCGGGCGGCACGTATCCGATCGTGTGTTTTTCTATGAGCGGTGCCGATGTTGTGGTGCGGGTCATGACGGACTCCAAGGCAAGGATGAGTACGGGGTCGTACTTCGATGGGCGCTGGCCGAGGCCGGCGCCTTCTTGTCGGAGCGATCTTGAGCAGTGAGCGGGGAAGAATAAATTAGTAAATATGTACCCATAAACCTTAAAAAACTTATGTCCGGCGAAAGCGCGAAAGGTCGGTTTTGCAAGGTTGGTGCCAGCGATTCAAACGCACGTTCTGCGGCGATTCCACCGGGCTGGCTGCCCGGATCCAGGCATGCAAGAGAGGGATGAACCAGAACGGTGCGTCCCCGGCGCGTCAATGGATAGCAGGCGCGCCGCTCACCCCATGCGCCGTGAGTGCTGTTGCCTCTCTGCCGATGGCCTCCAAGAGGCGAATATGCTTATGCTATTACAAAATATTTCTACAAGCCTGGACACTTGGAGCCACCATGCCGCTGAAGGACCTGCTTATCGCTCTCGTAGTCATTATCGCGTGGGGTGTCAATTTCGTGGTGATCAAGGTAGGGCTCGATGGCCTGCCGCCCATGTTGCTGGGCGCGCTGCGCTTCGTGCTGGTGGCATTTCCGGCCATCCTGCTGGTCAAGCGCCCCCAGCTGCCATGGCGCTGGCTGATTGCCTATGGCGCGACCATTTCCCTCGGCCAGTTCGCCTTCCTGTTCCAGGCCATGTACAGCGGCATGCCGCCGGGCCTGGCTTCGCTGGTACTGCAATCGCAGGCGTTCTTCACCCTGTGCTTTGCCGCGGTGTTCCTGGGCGAGCGCATGCGCTTGCCCAGCGTGCTCGGCCTGCTGGTCGCAGCAGGCGGGCTGGTGTTGATCGGCAGCGAGAACAGCAGCCACGTACCGTTGCTGGCCTTGGTGCTGACGCTGTGCGCCGGCGCGATGTGGGGCATGGGCAACATCATCACCCGTCGCTTCGGCTCGGTGAACCTGGTGGCCTTGGTGGTCTGGGGCGGCCTGATCCCGCCATTGCCGTTCCTGGCGCTGTCCTGGTGGCTCGAAGGCCCGGAGCGTATCAGTCATGCGCTGCTGAACATCGGCTGGAACTCGGTGCTGGCCCTGGCCTACCTGGCCTTTGTCGCCACCATGCTCGGCTACAGCCTGTGGAGCACGTTGCTATCGCGTCATCCCGCCGGCAAGGTCGCGCCTTTTTCCTTGCTGGTGCCGGTGATCGGCCTGAGCTCGTCGGCCTGGTTGCTCGATGAGCGGTTGAGCCCGCTGCAGGGGTGGGGGGCGCTGCTGGTGATGTTCGGGCTGCTGATCAATGTCTTCGGCCCGCGCCTGGGTGCGCGGCTGCGGGCTGCGGCCAGCTGAGTCTGCCATTACTTGGCCATCGGTCGGGTCTCAAGGATTTGTCCAGTTAGTCTGCAAATGACCGACTAGTCTCCTTTTTACAACCTGAGTTTCTTAGGCAATCCATCTGCTTGCCGGCCCAGGTGTGCATCGGAGGGAAACAGGGCATGAGCGAATCCTATTTCGAGGACATGAGCGAAGAGTATCCGATCAACAGCCAGGTGCGCTGCGGCCAGACGGCCATGCGCCTGGGCTTTGCCAACATGACGCTGGCTGAATCGGAGCAACTCAAGCCTGGTCCCCAGCAACGCATCAAGAAAGGCAGGTTCACCCCGCGGATGCCGGTCAAGCGCTGAGTCCCGTAACCCATGCCCCGCCCGACGGCGGGGTTTTTTTCGTGTTGATTGACCTCACGCAGGGTATCGGCGGGTAGGGCTCGCCGGATCAGCGAGGCTGTGCCTTACTGTCGGAGCAAATCACAGGAGGACAGGATCATGCGTATCAGGGAAGAAACCTATTGGCGGTGGGCCGATGCCCAGCTGCACAGCCGCTGCCATGATGAAGAGCTGTGCGATGGCACCAGCATCGACGTGCAGGTGCGCCTGTCGCGCGTTGGCGCCACGCAGTTGTTCCTGGGGTTGTACGCCCGCAAGGGTACTGCGTTGGTGGAGGAATACTACCCTACGCGGCCAGGTGAAAGCATGACCCGTGCGCTGGTCTGGGGAGTCGATCGGGCCCGGGCACTGGCCATCGGTGCCGTTGCGCCGCAGCAGAGGCGGCGGCAGCGAGCACGGGCATGAAAAACCCGGCCTTTCGGCCGGGCCAACGACGAGGCGACTCAGTAATGCGGGTCGATCACCGTGACAGCCTGCTGCCCACGGGCAGTTGGCCATTGTTCCTGCAGGGTCCCCAGTACGCGACCCACGAACTCGGTGTCGGCCGCAGCCTTTCTACCGACAAAACCCTGGCCACGACGGTAGACCTTGAAGCGGGCGCGCATGCTGGGCATGTGCGCTTCGAACTCTGCCTCGGCGAGATTGGGCGGCAGCCGGTCAAGCCGGACCTGGCCGGTGTGGTTGACCCACAGCAGGTGGTCATCGAGATTGTCCTTGCGCGCGGCAAACAGCTCAGCGAGTTGATCGATCGTTGGTTGCTGGTTCAGATTCATCATAAAGCCCCCTATTACCCATTGGTTGGTCGTCTCATACACGGCGCCACGGTCATGTAGCGCACTACCAAAGCTGCTACAGCAGCATCGCAACAGGGGCTTTCTCATGCTGCCTTTTGGGCAGTTCCCGCTCCACGGACGGCATCCGGTACCAAGCAAGCCGTCTGGAATACCCTTGCCAACACTCCCGATCGGGGAGTCGAGCTCATCTTGCCCAAGGATTGGGAAACGCGTCAACCGTTTTGTAGTGAATATTTTTTAGCACTACATATTGTCGGACAATCCGCACGTAAGTCCGCTCAGCGCGCTGTCGGGCTCACTCTGCTTGCTACCTTTGCTGGCCCGAGGCCCGTGCGCGCAATACGTTTCTCACCTGGCCCTCCACCTCGTATGCCGGCGCTTCGATACTGTCGAAGTCCCGGATGTAGCGTCGGGCGAACTCTTCCACGCCCCATTGCTGGAACTGCTGCACATGGTGAAGTTCGTGTGCCCAGAGCGCAACATTGTCATCGGCATCGTTGGCATGGCGCAAGACGATGGTATCGATGAGCGTGACGGCATTTACATCGGGGTTCTGCAGCAATGCGTTGGCGGCACTGACCTGCTGAGCGTCGCCAATCCGGTACCGCGCGGCATCGAGCACGGCGAATTCGTACCAGGGCTCGAGCTGCACGCGGATGTGCAGGGGAATCGGCTGCGTGCCGCTGGCGGTGGCCTCGTCGCGAGCCTGCTGCAAGGCAACGGCCAGGCTGGACGACGCCATGTACTGGACATCCTGCAGCACCTGTCCGGGATTGACCGGTGAGCAGAAGCACGAGCCCAGGCATATAGCAAATTGCCCAGCGGGGCAGATGGGATCGGCGCTTGCGGGCAGTGCCAGCGCCAGTAGCAACAGGGTACTAATCCTCGTCATGCAGTACGTGTGCAAACCAGCCAGCAATCGGACTGCAACCGTCCAAGCAGTGATTCGATCTGCTGCACTTCCCAGATGCTGAGCAGGCTCACCGGGTTGGTACCATAGCGTTGCCAGGCGTCGAGGCTGGCATGGCGGCCGTCCGGGCTCCAGGCCCCGGAGCAATGCACCAGGCCTTCGGCGTCGAGCTGCAGGGATAGCCGCCAGTCGTCGATCTCGATAGCAAGCGAGCCATCAGGCTGTTGGCCGCGCACCCTCAGCCTGCTGACGCCGAGGGCGGCGTCCCGCAGGCATTGGCAGACTTCGCGGCTGGTCAGCACGGGCATGGCAGGCGCGAATCAGAAGTTGGCCGGGGTATTGGCACTGATGATCTCGGCTTCGTCCTGGCCGATGTTCTTGAAGCTGTGGGGCAGGGTGGTGGGGAAGTAATAGCCGTCGCCGGAGCTGAGCACGCTGACCTGGCCGTCGACCCAGAGCTCGATGGTGCCCCGGGTCACCAGGCCGCATTCCTCGCCCTCGGCGTGGACGATCGGCTCGCCGGAGTCGGCGCCGGGCGCATACAGCTCGCGCAGCATGCGCATCTGCCGGCCTTCGACATCGGCGCCTACCAGGAGCATGCGCAGGCCGTTGCCGCCCAGGTCCGGCTGCTCGCCGGCACGAAACACGTAGCGCTCTTCGCGGGGCGGCGCGTCGAAGCTGAAGAACTCCGCCAGGCTCATGGGGATGCCTTCAAGCAGCTTTTTCAGGGAACTGACCGAGGGACTGACGCGGTTCTGTTCGATCTGCGAGATCGTCGAGTTGGTCAGGCCACTGCGACGGGCCAGTTCCCGTTGCGAGAGGTTGTTGCGTTCACGCACCAGCTTGAGTCGTGTCCCGGTGTCCATAGCCGCCTTTTTGTCAGGTGAAGGGGTGTCAACAATAATGAGCGACGCATTAAAGCACACTCCGTGCGCCGTGGCCCCGGCTATCGGTTCGCCCTGGTGATGGACGGCCACATGCTGCGCAACACGCCATCGCGGCGCACCAGCGCATGCATCAGCGCGGCGCCGAGGTGCAGCACGATGGTGGCGAACAGCAGGTAGCCCAGCAGGCCATGGGCCTGGCGCAGCACGGCGTACAGCCGCAGGTCGTGGGGCGCGATGGCGGGCAGTTGCAGCGGCAGCGGGTAGCCACCGGCCGATTGCATTCCCCAGCCCAGCAACGGCATGCCCAGCATCAGCCCGTACAGCAGCAGGTGCGAGGCCCCGGCAGCCAGGCGCTGCAGCACCGGCAGGTCGCGAGGCAGCGGCGGGTGCGGCAGGCTCAGGCGCACGCAGATGCGTATCAGCACCAGCACCAGCAGGGCCAGGCCAGTGGCCTTGTGCAGCGCGATGAACAGGCTATGGCGCGGGGACAGGTCGCCCACCATGCTCACGCCAATGAACAGCATGGCCAGGATCAGCACGGCCATGCTCCAGTGCAGCAGGCGGGCCAAGGGGTGAAAGGCAACGGGTGCGGGTTTCATGGTTGTACTCCTGGCTGCAGCGTCTCGCGGCTGCGACGGTTGAAGGACTCGGCGTAGGCGGCGGAGCGGGCAGCCAGTATCGGGTCGGCGGAAGGCTCGATGCCGCTGGGCAGGATCAAGGGGTCGAAGTTGAGGTCGCGGCAGGCACCGTGCTCGGGCGCATCGACCCGCTCGATCACCAGGGTGCCGGCATCGACGCTGCGCCGGTCGGCTGGCCAGGCGCGGGCCGGGTCGTCGACCGGGTCGCCGGAGTCAGCCAGGGTCAGGCGCAGGGTCCAGCGCAACGGCCCGCGTTCAAGGCGCCGTGCCAGGTCGTGCTGCAGGTACTGGTTGTCGTCGACCTGGCTGGGCAGCGGGGCGGCGGGCGATTGCGCGACCATCCGCCAGCGCACCGGGTGGGCGTTGCCAGCGGTGTCGATCAGGCGAAATGCATTGATGCTGTTGTAGTCGGTGCTGGCGAAACTGTCGCTGGGCTTGTAGCCGGCGGCCCACTGGCGAAACGCTGCGCTTTCAGGGTGCTCGGCGAAGAACGCCTGCACGCGCGCCGGGTCGGGCTTGCCGGTGGCCGGGTCCGGCGTGGAGGCCAGCACCTGCTGGTAGAAGGCCTGCGGTGTGCTGACCGCCAGGACCGGCGGGTTGTTCATGCCGGTGCGCCAGACCTGGCCATCGTCGCTGCGCAGCTCGATGGCCAGGCTGCGGGTGGCCACGGCGGTGTCCGGGCTGTGCGGGTTGGCGCCGCCGATGGCGAAGCGGCCGATCACCGCTACCCGCGCCTGGCTGAACACGCGCGCGGTGGACAGGGGCTCGGCCAGGCCGCTGCTCTGGAAGTAGCCGCTGACGCACAGCCCTTTCGCATGGTTCTTGCGGTAGCCAGGATAGTGTCCGGCCTGGGCCTCGAAGGTGTCGATGATGCGCTGCGGGGTCAGCTCGGTGCTGCCGAACCCTCCCGCGGCCTGGACGAACAATGCCACCAGGCCGGCCAGGCCCAGGCCGATGCCCGCCAGGCGCAGGGCCTTGGCGGAGCCGTTTAGCGGAGTGCTCATGATTGAACCCGGTCAGTGAATGAGCCGGTACGACGTGCGCCCGGCAGTTTTATTCCCATGCCATGGAATAAATTCGATGCAGCGGCGTCTGCCTCGTACACTGATTGCCGATCATGCGGACACTGGCCATGCACGAACTAGACGACCACCAATGGCGCGAGCTGCTCCAGCGCCTGCGCCGCTTCGCCCTGTGGCTGACCCGCGAGGCCAGCAGCGCCGACGACCTGGTCCAGGCGACGGTGGAGCGTGAGTTGAGCCGCAGTGGGCAAAGGCGCGAGGGTGACAGTCTGCGACCGTGGTTGTTCGCCATCCTGTACCGGCTGTTCATCGATGGTAAACGGCGCGAACGCCGCCATGCGCGCTGGCTGGCCTGGTTCGGGCGCACCGAGGAGAGCGGCGTCGAGACCGAGGCGGTGGTCCAGGCCCAGGCGGGCCTTGAGGCCTTCGCCCGGCTGCCGGCCGAGCAGCGCGCGCTGCTGTTGCTGGTCAGCGTCGAGGGCCTGAGCTACAAGGAAGCCGCGCTGGCGCTCGACGTGCCGATCGGTACCGTGATGTCGCGCCTGTCGCGTGCACGCGGCGCCCTGCGTGAACTGACCGAGGGCAGCCCGACGCCCCCAGCCTTGCGGAGATTGAAATGACACCGCTGATTCCCACCGAGCAAGAGCTGCATGCCTATGTCGATGAGCGCCTGGACAACCGGCGCCGGGCAGAAGTCCAGGCCTGGCTGCTGGCGCACCCTGAGGAGGCCGAACGGGTCGAGGCCTGGCGCAGCGACGCGCGCCGGCTGCGCGCTGCGCTGGCGGGGCTGAGTGATCCACCGGGCAACCCGCGGCTCGACCTGAGCCATATCCGCCAGCACCTGCGCCAGCAACGCCAACGGCGCCTGGCCAGCGCCGCGGTCCTGCTGCTGGCACTTGGCGTGGGTGGCCTGGGCGGTTGGCAGGCACGCCAGGCGACGCTGGTCACCGACGCTGTCCCCATGGCCGACGCGGTGCAGGCACACCGGCTGTTCGCCGATGCCACCGCCCTGGACCTCACCGCCAGCGCCCCCGCCCAGTTGCAGGCCTGGCTGGGCCGACATTTCAGCCAGGTGGGCCAATTGCCGGACCTGGGTAGCTACGGCTTCGAGCCGGTGGGTGCGCGCCTGCTCAGCAACGAGCAAGGGCCCGCGGCCCTGCTGGTGTTCCAGGACAGCCAGGGGCAGCGTATCAGCCTGTTCCTGCGCTCGCCTGGCGAGCGCTATGCGCGCATGCCCAGTGGCCAGCGCACGGACGGGCAACTGCAGGCGCGCTACTGGTCGCATGGCGCCTACAACTTTGCCCTGGTGAGTGCGGCGGGGGATGAGCGGGGGGAAGAAGTGCGGCAGGCGCTTGGGGTGAGTCTTTGATCAAAGGGTTGCCTGTGCCGGCGAAGAGGCCGGGACAGGCAACCTGAAAAGTAGAGACTTAGCCCAGCTCAAGCCAGATCGGCGCATGATCGGACGGCTTTTCCATCGCGCGCAGGTCATGGTCGATGCCTGCCGCCTTGACCCGTGGCAGCAGGCCATGGGAGGCGAGGATCACGTCGATGCGCAGGCCGCGCTTGGGCTCGTCCTCGAAGCCACGGCTGCGGTAGTCGAACCAGCTGAAGCAGTCGCTGACGTCGGGGTGCAGGTGGCGGAAGCTGTCGGTCAGGCCCCAGTTCTTCAGGCGTGCCATCCACTCGCGCTCCTCGGGCAGGAAACTGCACTTGCCACTCTTGAGCCAGCGCTTGGCGTTGTCGGGGCCGATGCCGATGTCGCAATCCTCGGGCGAGATGTTCACGTCGCCCATCACCACCAGCGGCTGGTGGTTGTCGAACTGCTCTTCGAGCAGCCTCTGCAGGTCGCTGTAGAAACGCTGCTTGGCGGGAAACTTGGTGGGATGGTCACGGCTTTCACCCTGGGGGAAATAGCCGTTCATGATGGTCACCGCGGTGCCGTCGGCATCGGCGAAGGTACCCCAGATGAAACGCCGCTGGGCATCTTCCTCGTCGCTGGCAAAGCCCTTGTGCAGCGTCAGCGGTGCCTGGCGCGAGAGCAGGGCAACGCCGTAGTGGCCCTTCTGGCCGTGGTAGTGCACGTGATAGCCCAGGGCCTGGACGTCGGCCAGGGGGAACTGTTCGTCGCTGACCTTGGTTTCCTGCAGGCCGATCACATCGGGCTGGTGCTTCTCGATCAACGCCGCCAGCTGGTGAGGTCGGGCGCGCAGGCCATTGATGTTGAACGAGACGATCTTCATGGGAAACGCAATCCTGGAAAAACCGCGGATGCTAGCCGACATCGGGCCTCGCCACCAGTACGCTGCCGGGAACGTTGCGCAGCGCCAAGCCTCAAACGCCCATGAACGCACCCACCAGGAGCACTGCCGACCATGTCCGAACCTACCGCCAGCCCGGCTCGCATCTGCCAGCTCGATGACGGCTACCGCCGTGAGGCGCGTGCCTTGCTCTACGAGGTCTACCGGGACGAACCGAACTTCGCCTACCTGCTCCAGGCCCAGCGCCTAGGCTATGAGCGCCGCCTGCGGGCAGTGGTGCGCGAGCGCGTGCGCCAGCATTTCTTCATGCAGCTGCCGGCCCTGGGCTTGCTGGTGGAGGACCGCCTGGTGGGGATTGCGCTGATCGTCCCGCCGCAACGGCGCCTGGGCGTCACCGACAGCTGGGCCTGGCGCCTGCGCATGATCCTCGGCGCGGGCCTGGGCGCAACCCGGCGCTACCTGGCCTACCAGGCCGCGTTGGAAAGCTGCCTGCCGACCGACCAGGTCCACGTGTTGCCGATGCTGGGCATCGACCCGCGGTTGCGCGGCCAGCAGCATGGCGAACGACTGCTGCAGGCCGTGCACGACTGGTGCGCCGAGGACCCCCACACCCAGGGCGTGGTGCTCGATACAAGCAACGAAGAGTACCTGGCGTTCTACCAGCGCCAGGGCTACGAGGAAATAGGCGAAGTCGCGCTCGGACCGATTCGCGAACGGGTGTTCTTTCATCCCACGCCAGCGCCTTGTGTGACGGCGGTGGCCTGATGCGCCGTGCGTGGCGGCGCCAAGCTCTGGTAGCATGCGCCCCATGACGTATTCAGGAAAACTAGCCTGGGGCCTTGTGTTCATGGTCGCCAGCAGCGCAACTTGGGCCCAGAGTGAACTGGTGGTGCAGGTCAAGCCCGCCAACAAGGCGCTCAGGGCCAATGTCGAAGGGTATATCGGGAGCCTGGGCGATCGCGACGAGGACGCCTTGCTGCGCTTGAGCCGTGGGGCCGAGGAGCAGGCGCGCAAGGCCGCCCAGGCCCTGGGCTACTACCAGGCGCAGATCGACAGCGAGGTCAAGCCGTCCACCCGGGCGGACCAGCCGAACCAGCTGGTCATCCACATCGACCCGGGCGAGCCGATCCGCCTGCGCAACGTCAGTGTGCGCATCGAAGGGGAGGCCCGCGAGCTGCGCGCGTTCAGGGTGCCTGACAGCAAGGCATTGCGCCCGGGTGCGGTGCTCAACCATGGCAGCTATGAAGACGCCAAGCAGTCGATCCAGAACCAGGCCTCGCGCTATGGCTTCTTCGGCGGACGTTTTTCCCAGCAGCGCCTGGCAGTCGATCCCAAGGCCGGGGTGGCGGATATCGACCTGGTGTACCAGAGCGGTCCACGCTACCGGCTCGGTGCCGTCACCTTTGCCGGCGACACGCCGCTGGACGACGACCTGCTGCAGCGCATGGTGTCCTTCAAGGCAGGTACCCCCTACGACTCCGAGCTGATCGCCGAACTCAACAACGACCTGCAGTCCAGCGGCTATTTCGAAGGCGTGCGGGTCGACGCGGCGCCAACCGCGGCGGTCGGCGAGCAGATCCCGGTCGCGGTGCAACTGCAGACCCGCAAGCCGCGCACGATGGGCCTGGGCCTGGGCTACTCGACCGACGTCGGCCCGCGTGGCAAGGCCAACTGGACCCGCCACTGGGTCAATCCCCAGGGCCACAGCTACGGGTGGGAAACCGAGCTGTCGGCACCCCGGCAGAACGTGGGCCTGTGGTATGACATCCCGCTCGACCCGCCCTTGACCGACAAGCTGCGGTTTGCCGGTGGCTACCAGTACGAAGAGATCGCCGGCACCGATACCCTCAGCAAGCTGCTGACGGTCGGGCCGGAGTGGCACAGCAAGCTGCCCAGCGGCTGGCAGCGGGTGATCTCGCTCAAGTACCAGCGCGAAGAGTATCGCCTGGGCGACGACTCGGGCCTGAGCAACCTGCTGATGCCAGGCATCAGCTATTCCTACCTGCGCAGCGACAACCGCATCGACCCGCACAACGGCTACCGCTTGCAGTTCGATGTACAAGTGGCCAAGGAAGGGATCGTCTCCGACACCAACCTGCTGCACGGCAATGTGCTGCTCAAGGGCCTGACCACGGTGGGGCGCAACCACCGTTTCCTCGGGCGCCTGCAGTTCGGTGGCAGCGCCACCAACGGCTACAAGAACAACATTCCACCTTCGTTGCGCTTCTTCGCAGGTGGCGACCAGAGCGTGCGCGGCTACGACTACCAGACCCTGTCGCCGGAAAACAGCGATGGCGATCGCATTGGCGGGCGCTACCTGGTGGCGGGCAGCGCCGAGTATCAATATTCGATTGCAGAGAAATGGCGCGTGGCAACCTTCATCGACCAGGGCAACTCCTTCAACTCGCTGGAACTGCCCAGCCTCAAGACCGGCGTGGGCGTTGGCCTGCGCTGGGTCTCGCCGGTAGGGCCGCTGCGCCTGGACCTGGCCAAGGCCCTGGATGACGAGGGTGGCATCCGCTTGCACTTCTCCATGGGGCCGGAACTGTGAAGCGGGTGCTCAAGCCCCTGCTATGGACGCTGTTGGCAATACTTCTGCTGGTGGCGCTGGCCCTGGGCCTGGTGCTGGGCAGCCAGGCGGGCAGCCGCTGGGCGCTAGGAAGGGTCCCGGGACTCGAGGTGGACCACTTCAGCGGCCGCCTGGGTGGGCAGTGGCAGGCCACCGAGCTGCGCTGGACCCAGGGCGAGACCCGCATCCAGGTCTTGGGTCCCCGCCTGCAGTGGACCCCGGCCTGCCTGCTGCGCTCGACACTGTGCATCGACAGGCTGGAAGCCGAGCGTATCGACATGGCGTTCGCGCCTTCGGCCGATCAGGCCGACAGCGGCCCGCTGCAGCTGCCAGTCCTGCGCCTGCCGCTGGACATCGAGCTGGGCGAGGTGCGCGTCGGACAACTGCGCCTGGGTGGCAGCGACCTGCTCGGCGACTTGCAACTGGCCGCGCACTGGGCGGGCGACGGCCTGCGCATCGATAGCCTGCACCTGCGCCGGGACGACCTGCAGCTGGACCTGCAGGGCACCTTGCAGCCCGAGGGCGATTGGCCGCTGCAATTGAGCGGCCAGGTCCAGCTGCCCAAGGTCGAGGACAAGCCCTGGCAGCTCGACGTGCAACTGGCGGGCGAGCTGCAGAAGACCTTGAGCCTGACGGGCACCAGCAGCGGCTACCTCGATGGCCAGCTGAGCGGGGAAATCCAGGCCCTGGCCGAGCATCTTCCGGCGACCCTGCAGATCCGTTCGGAGGCCTTCAAGCCGGTCGGCACGCTGCCCGACACCCTGCAGCTCGATGCCCTGCGGCTCGATGCCAGCGGCGACCTCGACAAGGGCTACCAACTGACAGGGTCGGCCACGCTGCCAGCCGAGCAGTCGCCCATCGCCCTGGCCCTGGCCGGCCGCGTCGACGCCAAGGGCGCACGGATCGCCGGCCTGGACCTTGCGGCCAGCGAGCAGCAGCGGCTCAAGCTGCAAGCCAGTGCCGACTGGCAAGAAGGCATCAGCGCCGATGCGACGATCGACTGGCTGGACTTCCCCTGGCAGCGCCTGTACCCGCTGGAGACCGCGCCGCCGGTCACGCTTCGCCGCTTCAATGCCCAGGTGAACTACCGCGACGGCAATTACCGCGGCAGCTTCAAGGGCGAACTCGATGGCCCGGCCGGCGCGTTCAGCGTGGCCAGCCCGTTCGACGGCGACCTGGCCCAGGTGCGGCTGCCGCAGCTGGCGTTGATCGCCGGGCAGGGCAAGGCCGGTGGCAGCGTTGCGCTGCGCTTCGCCGACGTGCTGGCCTGGGACGTTGACCTGCAGCTCTCCGCCCTCGATCCGGCGTACTGGGTGGCCGAGCTTCCCGGCACCCTGGCCGGGCCGCTGCGCAGCAAGGGTGAACTCAAGCACGAACAGCTCAGCCTGGATGCCCGGCTCGACCTCAAGGGACGGCTGCGCGGGCAACCGGCGTTGCTCAAGGTCGAGGCCACGGGCGCGCAACAGAACTGGACACTGGGCACCTTGGCCGTGCAACTGGGCGACAACCGCATCACTGGCAGCGGCAGCCTGCAGCAGCGCCTGGCCGGACGGGTCGACCTCGACCTGCCGCGCCTGGGCCAGCTCTGGCCGCGCCTGCAGGGCCAGGTCAAGGGGCGCCTGGATGCCGCCGGCACCCTGGACAAGCCCGAAGGCACCCTGGTCCTGAAGGGCCAGCAGCTGGCCCAGGGCGACAACCGGGTACAGCGCCTGGGTCTCGATGCCAGGCTCGACAGCGCCCAGCGCGCAGTGCTGGCATTGAAGGTCGGCAACATCCGCGTCGGCGAAACCGCTTTCGGTGACCTGCTCGCCACCGGCAAGGGCGATATCCGCCAGCAGGCCCTGGGCCTGGCGCTGGACGGGCCGCAGCTCAAGGTCGACCTCGACCTCGACGGCACCCTGGCCAATGGCGACTGGCGTGGGCGCCTGGCCAAGGGGCGCATTCGCGCCGGTGGCCAGGACTGGCGGCTGCAGGCACCGGCGCGCCTGCAGCGCCTGGCCAGCGGCCAACTGGACTTCGGCGCCCATTGCTGGCGCGCGGGTCAGGCCAGCCTGTGCGGAGAGGACCAGCGCCTGGCGCCCGAGCCGCGGCTGCGCTACCACCTCAAGCAGTTCCCGATCGAGAGCCTGGCCCAGTGGATGCCCAAGGACTTTGCCTGGCAGGGTGCGCTCAACGCGGACGTCAACCTCGACATCCCGGCCGGCGGCCCCAAGGGCACGTTCATGATCGACGCGAGCGGCGGCACCTTGCGCGTGCGCGACAACGACCGCTGGCTCGACTTTCCCTACCAGACCTTGCGCGTCGACAGCACGCTCACCCCGCGCCGCGTCGACACCCGCCTGGCCTTTCGCGGCGAGCGCCTGGGCGAACTGACCCTGGACACGCGGATAGATCCGGTGGCCAGCGACAAGCCCATCTCGGGCAGCTTCCGCCTGGCCGGCCTGGACCTGTCGATCGCCCGGCCGTTCGTGCCGATGGTCGAGCGGCTCGAAGGCCAGCTCAATGGCAGCGGCCAGTTGTCTGGCAGCCTGCTGGCGCCGCAGGTCAACGGCAGTCTCGCGCTCACCGGTGGCGAGGTCAGTGGTGGCGAGCTGCCGGTCAGCCTGCAGGACCTCTCGCTGCGGGCCCAGATCGCGGGCGAGCAGATCCAGCTCGATGGCGGCTGGCGCAGTGGCACTGCCGGTCGCGGCCAGATTGGCGGCAGCATCACCTGGGGCCAGGCCCTGGCCGTCGATGTGCGCTTGCAGGGACAGCAGCTGCCGGTGACCGTCGAGCCCTACGCCGAGCTCGAAGTGGCCCCCGACCTCACCATCCGCCTGGTCGACGACAGGCTCGCGGTCACCGGCAAGGTCCGCGTGCCCAAGGGCAAGATCACCGTGCGCGAGCTGCCGCCCTCGACGGTCAAGGTGTCGGACGACACGGTGATCGTGGGCCAGCAGACCGAGGAGGGCAAGCCGCCGATCGCCATGGCCATGGATATCGACGTCGAGGTCGGCCAGGAGCGTTTGTCGTTCAACGGCTTTGGCCTGACGGCCAACCTGCTGGGGCATGTGCATATCGGCGACAACATGGACACCCGCGGCGAGCTGAACCTGGCCGACGGGCGCTATCGCGCCTATGGCCAGCGCCTGACCATCCGCCGCGCGCGGCTGCTGTTCGCCGGGCCCATCAGCCAGCCCTACCTCGATATCGAGGCGATTCGCCAGGTCGACGAGGTGACCGCCGGGATCCGCCTGAGCGGCAGTGCCGAGCAACCCACGACCCAGATCTTCTCCGAGCCGGCCATGAGCCAGGAACAGGCATTGTCCTACCTTGTGCTCGGCAGGCCGCTGGGCACCACGGGTGAAGACAACAACATGCTTGCGCAAGCCGCCCTTGGCCTGGGCCTGGCCGGCAGCGCCGGCATCACCGGCCGCCTGGCGAACAACCTGGGCATCGAGGAGTTCCAGCTCGACACCGAGGGCAGTGGCAATGAAACCAGCGTGGTTGCCAGTGGCAACCTGACCGAGAAGCTCAGCCTGCGCTATGGCGTCGGCGTGTTCGAGCCGGCCAACACCATCGCCTTGCGCTACAAGCTGAGCAAGAAGGTCTACCTGGAAGCCGCCAGCGGCGTGGCCAGTTCGCTGGATATCTTCTACAAGCGTGATTTCTGAGGCACCTGCAAGCGCCGGATCCGGCAGTTCATCGCCCAGGTACCGGTTACGGGAACGATTGGGTTGAGCCGGTGAGAGTACTATCGTCCATTCGTTCGTCCCACGAAGCCATCGACCATGCTGGAAGAGGTTTTTCCTTCCGACAGAGAGCAGCTACGGGATAGGCCAGGGTCAGAGCAGTGGCATCAGAACGATTATTGCGCCTGGCAGTGCAACCGCTGCAAGTAGTGTCTGGCAAGCAATTATGCCGGACATGAGCGGGGCATCCCCACCCAGTTGACGAGCCATGATGTATGAAGAAGAGGCTGTTGGCAGGGCCTGGAAAAGCAGAGCTGCGACAGCTGCTTGTCCACTCAGCCCAAAGAAGCGGCAAGCCGCAAGCGTGGCCACTGGCATGACCAGGAATTTCACTATCGATGAATAACCGACCGGGCGCAGCCACTGGCGTACGCTGCGCAGGTCCAATGCGGCCCCGACGCACAGCAGCCCCAGCGGTAGAGATGCCTGCCCTAGCGCCTTCAATACAGGTTCGATGCCAGGTGGCAGTCCGGTACCAAGCGCTTGCACCAGGATTCCGGCGAAGCAGGCGAGCACAAGCGGGTTCAGGGCCAGCTGCCTGAAGACCTTGCCCATTGGCATACGGCCAGCCGAGCCATAGCGGGCGAACACCAGAACGCACAATATGTTGACGGTTGGCACTATCGCTGCGTTGGCGACCGCAGCCAAGGCGATGCCCTGAGCGCCGAACAAGCCCGCTGTCGCCGAGACTCCAACGTAATTGTTGAAGCGTATGCCACCCTGGAATACCGATGTAAAGGCTGGATCGTCGCCACGAACCATGGGCCGGGTGAGCAGTACCAAGGCGGCAACCACAACGGTCGAAAGCACCAGCGCCATGATCAT
>JAQZAY010000405.1 GCA_029239415.1 Pseudomonas sp.
GCTGACGGGCTTCACC
This sequence comes from Pseudomonas sp., assembly GCA_029239415.1. The sequence continues at coordinate 17 of JAQZAY010000405.1, forward strand.
CTGTTCAAACGCAGCTACGATGCGCGCAAGAAGAACAGCGAGCTGCTGTTCATCTACACCATCGACCTGGAAGCGACCAACGAGGCCGAGCTGCTGCGCCGCTTCGCCGATGATCGCAACGTCAGCGTGGCGCCGGACACCACCTACCGCTTCGTCGGCCATGCCAGCCAGGCACCCGAGCAACGCCCCCTGGTGGTCGGGTTCGGCCCGTGCGGCATCTTCGCCGGCCTGCTGCTGGCGCAGATGGGCTTGCGCCCGATCATCCTCGAACGCGGCAAGGACGTGCGCCAGCGCACCAAAGACACCTGGGGCCTGTGGCGCAAGAGCGAGCTCAACCCGGAGTCGAACGTGCAGTTCGGCGAGGGCGGTGCGGGCACCTTCTCCGACGGCAAACTGTACAGCCAGATCAAGGACCCGCAGCACCATGGGCGCAAGGTCCTGGAAGAGTTCGTCAAGGCTGGTGCGCCTGAGGAAATCCTCTACATCAACAAGCCGCACATCGGGACCTTCCGCCTGACCGGGATGGTCGAGCGCATGCGCGAAGAGATCATCGCCCTGGGCGGCGAAGTGCGCTTCGAGCAGAAAGTCACCGACCTGCTGATCGACAACGATCAACTGCAGGGCGTCGTGCTGCACAGTGGCGAGCAGTTGCACGCACGTCACGTGGTACTGGCGCTGGGCCATAGCGCGCGGGACACCTTCCGCATGCTGCACGGCAAGGGTGTATACATGGAGGCCAAGCCGTTCTCCGTGGGCTTCCGCATCGAGCATCCGCAGTCACTGATCGACCAGGCGCGCCTGGGCAAGTACGCCGGCCACCCGAAGCTGGGCGCTGCCGACTACAAGCTGGTCTACCACGCCAGCAACGGACGCTCGGTGTACAGCTTCTGCATGTGCCCAGGCGGTACCGTGGTCGCAGCCACCAGCGAACCGGGCCGTGTGGTGACCAACGGCATGAGCCAGTATTCGCGCAACGAGCGCAACGCCAACTCGGGCATCGTGGTCGGGATCGATCCCGAGCGGGATTACCCAGGCAGCCCGCTGGCCGGTATCGAGCTGCAGGAACGCCTGGAAGCGCACGCCTACGTGATGGGCGGCAGCAACTACCAGGCGCCTGCGCAACTGGTCGGTGACTTCGTCGCCGGTCGTCCGTCCACGGCGCTGGGCAGCGTCGAGCCGTCCTACAAGCCGGGCGTGACCCTCGGGGACCTGGCCCCCAGCCTGCCCGCCTTCGCCATCGAGGCGATCCGCGAAGCGCTGCCGGCCTTCGACCGCCAGATCAAGGGTTACAACCTGCCGGATGCGATCCTGACCGGCATCGAGACCCGCACTTCGTCGCCGCTGCGCATCACCCGTGACGACAGCTACCAGAGCTTGAACCTCAGGGGTCTGTTCCCGGCCGGTGAAGGCGCCGGTTACGCCGGTGGCATCCTCTCGGCCGGGGTCGATGGCATCCGCGTGGCCGAGGCGGTGGCGCGCGACATGCTGGGCCTCACGGCCTGAGCCGAACGCCCATGAAAACGCCCCGGGCAGCGAGGCTGGCCGGGGCGTTCGGGTAACGCTGGACTCAGTGCGACACGCGGCTGGTACCGTCCACGGTCATGATGCGCACGCGCTCGCCGACCCGGAAGATCTCGTTCGACTGCACGGCCTGGACGTAGGCGCGGGTGCTGCCGTCGTCCTCACGCACGGTGATCTCCACGCCCTGGGTACGGGTGATGCCTTCCTCGGCTGCCGAACCGGCCAGGCCACCGGCGACTGCACCGATCACCGCGGCGACGAGGCTGCCGCGTCCGCCGCCGATGGCGCTGCCTGCCACCCCACCGACGATGGCGCCTGCGCCACCACCGATGGGCGTCTTGGTGCCTTCGATCTTCACCGGGCGCAAGGCCTCGATGGTGCCCATGCGCACCGTCTGGACGCGCCGGGCCTCATCGCGAGAGTAGGTATCGCCCGCCAGGTTCGAGGCACAGCCGCCAAGCAACAGTGAACAGGCGGTGAAGCTCGCTACCAGCAATCCGGATCTACGCATGGGAAGTTCTCCAATAATCGAGTGTCCATTAGACCCCGTGCACGCAGGGCTGTCACGGGGCCAGAGGTTAAATCGTTTTTCATCCAGGCCTGGCGACGGCTGTCGCACACGGTGCGGTTACCTATGGGACCACGCCTGGCGGCAATGAATCCGTCACGCTGCGCCAGTCTGGGCTATAGGGCGGGTCTGACAGACCGGCGTCATGCTGGCGATACAGGCGGAGATGGACCAGACGCCATCGCGGGCAAGCCCGCACACAGTACCGCAACCGCCTGTACCACGGCGGTGCAGCTCGTTGTGGGAGCGGGCTTGCCCGCGATGCAGGCGGTGACGAACGTCAGGGGGCGAGGCGCTCGCGCTGCCAGTGCCCGTTCACTGTACGGTAGTTCAGGCGGTCGTGCAGGCGGCTGGGGCGCCCTTGCCAGAACTCGATGCGATCCGGCACCAGTCGATAGCCACCCCAATGCTCGGGGCAATGGGGGGCCATGTCCTTGAACCGTGTCTGCGTGGCCTGCACCAGACCTTCCAGCTCCTCGCGTCCCGAGATCACACGGCTCTGCGGCGAGGCCCACGCCCCCAGGCGGCTGCCCAGAGGGCGTACCTGGTAGTAGGCGTCGGACTCTTGTGCAGTCACCCGCTCCACACGCCCCTCGATCCGCACCTGACGCTCCAGCGCCGGCCAGAAGAAGGTGATGGCGGCGAAGGGGTTGGCCTGCAGCTGCTCGCCCTTGGCGCTGTCGTAGTTGCTGAAGAAGGTGAACCCTCGCGCGTCCAACCCCTTGAGCAACAAGACCCGGCAGTGCGGCCGGCCGTCGGCATCGACGGTGGCGAGGGTCATGGCATTGGCCTCGACGGGCACCTGCTCGGTCTGCACGGCGTCGTCGAACCACTGGTGGAACAGCGCGAACGGCTCGTCCGGCGCCTGCGCTTCGGCCAGGCCATCGCGGGTGTAATCGCGCCGCATGTCAGCCAGGGTCTGGGTCATCTCGAGCTTCCTTGACGATCAGTTGGTCTTGTTGGCCGCAACCTTCTTGTCCACCGCTGTCTTCTTGGCGACAGGCTTGGCAGCCGCCTTTTTCGCAGCGGGCTTGGCCTTGGCCTTGGCCACGGTCTTCTTGGCAGCCGGCTTGGCAGCGGCCTTAGCGGCCGGCTTGCTGGCCGCCGCCTTGACCACAGGGGCCTTGGCATCCTGAGTGGCGACCATGGCCGCCGGCGCGACCACCGGGGTCGCCTGCTGGTACTTGGCCAGCAGGGCGACCATGGTGTTCTGCGGCGTCAGCAGCATTTCGACGCGGCGGTTCAAGGCACGGCCTTCAGCACTGTCGTTGGCCGCACGCGGCATCACCGAACCCATGCCCTTGAGGATCAGGCGGTCACGCTGCAGGCCGCTGAGACGGAAAATCGCCGAGACCGAA
>JAQZAY010000406.1 GCA_029239415.1 Pseudomonas sp.
GACAGCCTGCCGATCGCGGCCAAGCGTGACGAGATCAAGAAGGCCTTGCAGGAAAACCAGGTGCTGGTCATCGCCGGCGAGACCGGTTCGGGCAAGACCACCCAGCTGCCGAAGATCTGCCTGGAGCTGGGGCGTGGCCAGCACGGCCTGATCGCCCACACCCAGCCCCGGCGGATCGCCGCGCGCAGTGTCGCCAGCCGCGTCGCAGAGGAAGTGGGTACGCCGCTGGGCGGCCTGGTCGGCTACCAGGTGCGCTTCGAGGACCAGAGCGACGCCAATACCCTGGTCAAGCTGATGACCGACGGCATCCTGCTGGCCGAGACCCAGCACGACCGCCTGCTCGAGCGCTACGACACGATCATCGTCGACGAGGCGCACGAGCGCAGCCTCAACATCGACTTCCTGCTGGGCTACCTCAAGACCTTGCTGCATCGCCGGCCCGAGCTCAAGCTGATCATTACCTCGGCCACCATCGACCTGGAGCGTTTCTCCAGGCACTTCGACGACGCGCCGATCATCGAGGTTTCCGGCCGCACCTACCCGGTCGACACCTGGTACCGGCCGCTGGCCAGCGAGCAGGACGAGGAAGGCAACCGGGTCGAGGACGACCTCACGGTCGACCAGGCGATCCTGGCCACCCTCGACGAGATCGCCCAGCATGAGCGGCGCGAGGGCAAGGGCCCGGGCGATGTGCTGGTGTTCCTGCCCGGCGAGCGGGAAATCCGCGATGCCGCCGAGATCCTGCGCAAGGCCCAGTTGCGCCACACCGAGATCCTGCCCCTGTACGCCCGCCTGTCCCCGGCCGAGCAGCAGCGGATCTTCCAGTCCCATGCCGGCCGCCGGGTGGTGCTGGCGACCAACGTCGCCGAGACCTCGTTGACCGTGCCGGGCATTCGCTATGTGATCGACAGCGGTACCGCGCGCATCAGCCGCTACAGCTACCGCGCCAAGGTCCAGCGCCTGCCCATCGAGGCCGTGTCCCAGGCCAGCGCCAACCAGCGCAAGGGCCGTTGCGGCCGGGTCGAGCCGGGCATCTGCGTGCGCCTGTACAGCGAGGAAGACTTCAACGCCCGCCCGGCCTTCACCGATCCCGAGATCCTGCGCACCAACCTGGCCGCGGTGATCCTGCAGATGCTGCACCTGCGCCTGGGGGCCATCGATGCGTTCCCGTTCATCGAGCCGCCGGATGGCAAGGCCATCAGCGACGGCTTCAACCTGTTGCAGGAACTCTCGGCGGTCAATCGCGAGAACCAGCTCACCCCCCTGGGCCGCCAGCTGGCGCGCCTGCCGGTCGACCCGCGGCTGGGCCGCATGCTGCTGGAAGGCGCTCGCCTGGGCAGCCTGCAGGAAGTGCTGATCGTCGCCAGCGCGCTGTCGGTTCAAGACCCACGCGAGCGACCGCCAGAGCGCCAGCAGGCCGCCGACCAGGCGCACGCCCAGTGGAAAGATCCGGACTCGGACTTCGCCGCGCTGGTCAACCTGTGGCGCGGCTTCGAGGAGCAGCGCCAGGCGCTGACGGCCAATCCGTTGCGCAACTGGTGCCGCAAGCAGTTCCTCAACTACCTGCGCCTGCGCGAATGGCGCGATGCCCACCGGCAGCTGGGGCTGATCTGCCGCGACCTGCAACTGGCGGTCAACAAGGAGCCGGCGGACTTCCCGCGGTTGCACAAGGCGATCCTCAGCGGCCTGCTCAGCCAGATCGGGCACAAGACCGAAGAAGGCGATTACCAGGGCGCGCGGCAGCGGCGTTTCTGGGTGCATCCGTCCTCGGGGCTGGGGCGCAAGCGTCCGCAATGGGTCATGGCCGCCGAGCTGGTCGAGACCACCAAGCTGTATGCGCGCATGGTCGCCAGGATCGAGCCCGACTGGATCGAGCCCCTGGCCGGCCACCTGATCAAGAAGAACCACTTCGAGCCGCACTGGGAGAAAAAACGCGGGCAGGTCGTGGCCTTCGAACAGATCACCCTCTACGGACTGATCCTGGTGGGCCGTCGGCCCGTGCACTACGGGCCGATCGACCCGGTGGTGTCGCGCGAGCTGTTCATCCGCGAAGGGCTGGTAGGCGGCGAGATCCTGTCGCGCGCCAAGTGCCTCGCGGCCAACAAGCGCCTGCTCGAACAGCTCGACGAGCTCGAGGCCAAGGCCCGCCGGCGCGATATCCTGGCCGACGAAGAAACCCTCTACGGTTATTACGAAGCACGCCTGCCCGCCGAGATCCACCAGACGGCGACCTTCGACAGCTGGTACCGCACGACCAGCCAGCAAGACCCGCAGTTGCTGATCATGCGCGAGGAAGACGTGCTCGCCCGCGAGGCCAGTGAAGTGACGGCCACGCAGTACCCCGACAGCCTGCGTGTCGGCGAACTGAGCCTGCCGTTGAGCTATCACTTCGAACCCGGGCACCCGCGTGACGGGGTCACCGTGCGGGTGCCCGCGCCGCTGTTGCCGAGCCTGCCGGGCGAACGACTCGAGTGGCTGGTACCGGGCCTGCTCGAGGCCAAGTGCATCGCCCTGGTGCGCAACCTGCCCAAGGCCTTGCGCAAGAACTTCGTGCCCGTGCCTGACTTCGTCAGGGCTGCCCTGCAGCGTCTCGCCTTCGGCCAGGGTGCATTGCCCCAGGCCCTGGGCCAGGAGCTGCTGCGCATGACCGGCGCGCGGGTCAGCGACGAGGCATGGGAAGAGTCCACCCGTGCGGTGGAAGGCCACCTGCGGATGAACCTCGAGGTCGTCGATGGCCAAGGCAAGTTCCTCGGTGAAGGCCGCGACCTGGCCGAGCTGACCGCCCGTTTCGCCGCCGCGAGCCAGGCTGCCCTGGCCGTGCCGCGCGACCACAAGCGCGATCAGCCGGTGCAGGCCAAGGCCTTCTCCGAGGTGGCGCAGACCGCCCAGCAGAAGATCGCCGGGCTGTCGCTGACGGTCTATCCGGCATTGGTCGAGGAAAACGGCACGGTCAAGGAAGGGCGTTTCTCGACCCAGGCCGAAGCCGAATTCCAGCACCGTCGTGCCCTGCAGCGCCTGTTGCTGCAACAGTTGGCCGAGCCTGCGAAATTCCTGCGCACCCGGCTGCCCGGACTGACCGAGCTAGGCTTGCTGTACCGCGAACTGGGCCGAGTCGAGGCGCTGGTCGAGGACATCCTGCTGGCCAGCCTGGACAGCTGCATCCTCGAAGGCGAAGACAACCTGCCGCGTGACGGCGCTGGGCTTGCCTCGCTGGCCGAGCGCAAGCGCGGCAGCTGGACCGAGCATGCCGAGCGCCTCGCTCGCCTGACGCTCGAGGTACTCAAGCTCTGGCATGGCCTGCAAAAGCGCTTCAAGGGCAAGATCGACCTGAGCCAGGCCGTGGCCTTGAATGACATCAAGCAACAGTTGGGCAACCTGGTCTATCCAGGGTTTGTCCGGCAGACGCCCGGCGCCTGGTTCAAGGAGTTGCCGCGCTACCTGAAG